>NZ_FNOL01000015.1:0-159242 GCF_900106655.1 Variovorax sp. YR634 | reverse complement strand
GCCAGCGTGTAGTCCCGCTGCGTGCGTTTGATGCCTGATTCCATTGACTCGCCTTTTCTGAGGGAAAAGGTGTCAACCCAGGTCAGGACGGGTCACCTCCAAGGAAAAAGCCCGGTATCTCCGGGCTTTTTTCATTTGGAAAGCGTTCGCATCGCCCGCTTCGCGATGTAGCGGGTTTCGGCCGTGTCCGACTCCGCCACCCACCGCGCGCAGAGCTTGTCGACCCACTCGCCCTGGCTCTTGCTCGCGTCGTTGAGCCAGTTCGCCACCGAGTTCTGCACATAGCGGCTGGGGTCGGCGCGCAGTGGTTCGATCAGCGGCAGCGCACGCCACGGCTCGGTCTTCAGCGCATCGATCTGCGCGCACCACACGCCGCGCGGACGCGTGAGCTCGCTGGCAAAGCGGCGGATGTTGGGGTCGGCGTCAAGCACCCACGGCTGCAGCAGTGCGAACGCTTCGTCGAGCGACTCGATGACCGCGTCGCGCACCGCCATCCATGCGATTTCCCGCACGCCGAAATGCGAGTCGGCGGCGAAGCGGCGCACCGCCTCCAGCTGCGCCGGCAGCGGCAGGCCCGAGAGCGTGACCCACTGCGCAGCCCAGCAGCGGGCCACGTCGCTTGCGTGCGTAGCCAGCCGGTGGGCGACGGCATCGCGCTCGCCATGCAGCGCCGTCAGGTCGTAGAGCGCACGCGCGATGTGCCCGTGCCGCTGCATCGGCTTGAAGGCGCTCAGCATCGCGATCGTGTCTGCCAGCCGTTCGCTCTGCGCATCGAGACCGATGTGCCCCGCCACGCTGCGCGCCAGCCGGGGCAGCTCCAGCGCCATGAATTCGTTGAGGTTGACGGTTTCGAGCAGCCCGTCGTTGAGGGCGCCCAGCACCTCGGGCGGGATCAGCGCGATACGGAAGGCCCCCTTGCGCCCTTTCAGGTGCTCGACCGAGCCGGCGTCCATGTGCCCGGAGCCCTTCTCAGGAAGCCAGCAGCGTCTTCAGGTCGGACACCATCGACGGCACGCCGGCGCCGTAGCGCGCATAGAGCCGCAGCCGCCCCTGCGTGTCGTAGACGTAGCTGGCGGCCGAGTGGTCCATCGAATAGCTGGTCGGCGTCTTGCCGTCGACCTTCTTGTAGTAGACCTTGTAGTCCTTCGCGAGCGCGACCAGCTCGTCGGCCGTCGGGATCAGCGCGACGAAGCTCGGGTCGAACGCGCCCATGTAGGCCTTAAGCACCTCGGCCGTGTCCCGCGCGGGGTCGACCGTGACGAACAGCACCTGCAGCTTGTCGCCGTCCTTGCCGAGTTGCTGCTTAACCTGCGCCATCTCGGTCATCGTGGTCGGGCAGACGTCGGGGCATTGCGCGTAGCCGAAGAACAGCACGACCACCTTGCCCTTGAAGTCGGCCATGGTGCGGACCTTGCCGTCCGCGTCCTTCAGCGAGAAGTCCTTGGCGTAGTCGGCACCGGTGATGTCGACCGCAGTGAAGCTTTGCTTGGTCTCGCTGCAGGCCGAGAGGCCCAGGCCGAGGGTGGCGGTCACGCCCACCCAGCCGGCGCCCGCGGCAATCAGTCGAAGAGCGTTGCGCTTGTTCATGGAAACGTGGTCAGTGAATGTAGTGATCGACGAGCAGCGCCAGGAACAGCACGCTCAGGTGGATCAGCGAAAAGCGGAAGGTCTTGCGCGCCAACGTGTCGGAGTAGTTGCGCCACAGCGCGAACGCATAACCGGTGAAGCCGATGCTCACGGCAACGGCAACCGCCAGGTACAGCCAGCCGCTCATGCCGTAGATGAAGGGCATCAGGCAGGCCGCGAACAAGATGAAGGTGTAGAGCAGCACCTGCAGCCGCGTGAACTCGTTGCCGTGCGTGACGGGCAGCATCGGCAGGCCGGCCTTGCGGTAGTCCTCGACGCGGTAGAGCGCCAGCGCCCAGAAGTGCGGCGGCGTCCACAGGAAGATGATGAGGAAAAGAATCAGCGCCTCGGGCCCCACGTCGCCCGTCATCGCGGCCCAGCCCAGCACCGGCGGCATCGCGCCCGACGCACCGCCGATCACGATGTTCTGCGGCGTCAACGGCTTGAGGATCACGGTGTAGATCACCGCGTAGCCGACGAAGGTGGCAAAGGTCAGCCACATGGTGAGCGGATTGACCGTGAACCACAGCAGCACCGAGCCGGCAGCGCACAGCAGCGCCGAGAAAATCAGCGCCTGCAGATCGCTGAGCTGCCCGCGCGCCGTGGGGCGCCAGGCGGTGCGCTTCATCTTGGCGTCGATGCCCTTCTCGACCAGGCAGTTGAACGCCGCCGCTGCACCCGCCACCAGCCAGATGCCGATGCAGGCCAGCACGGCGCGCTGCACATCGGCCCACGAAGGCAGGCCGGGCACGGCCAGCACCATGCCGATCAACGCGCAGAACACGATCAGCTGCACCACGCGCGGCTTGGTCAGCGCGTAGAACTGGCGCAGCACATTCGCGGTACTGGTTTGCTGAACGGGGATCGGGGTGCTCACGCGGCGGCCTTCCTTTGATTGTTGTTGTGACCTGGTGCATTGTCACTGGCGCGCGCAGTCTGCGCCGCCAGGTCGCGCCGGCTCTCGCACAGGGCCCAGGTGAGCACAACGGCCAGCGCTGCGGC
The DNA here is from genome assembly GCF_900106655.1 of Variovorax sp. YR634. NCBI lineage: Bacteria > Pseudomonadati > Pseudomonadota > Betaproteobacteria > Burkholderiales > Comamonadaceae > Variovorax > Variovorax sp. YR634. The sequence goes on along the minus strand of NZ_FNOL01000015.1, from coordinate 156,614 downwards.
GCCGCCGGTATGAAGCACGGCCGCGGCCAACGGCCAGCCGAGCAGTACGTTGCCAAGGCCCGTGGCCAGCTGAAGCAGCGCCAGGCCCGCAAGCCATCGCGCCTGCGGGCGGAGTGTCTCGATGCGGCGCAGGCGCCATGCCAGCACGCCGAGCGCGACGAACACGGCATAGGCCATCAGCCGATGCGCGTAGTGAATCGCGGTGAGCGCGGAAAAATCGAGCGGCTGGCCTTCGCCGGTCACGCCGAGGTGACGCCAGATTTCGAAGCCCTGCGCGAAATTCATGGCTGGCCACCAGCTGTCCTGGCAGGTCGGGAACTGCGTGCAGGCCAGCACCGCGTAGTTGGTGCTGACCCAGCCGCCGAGCGCGATCTGCAGCACGAGCAGGACGGTGGTTGCGATCAGTCCGTTGCGCAGCGCGGGCGACACGGCCGTGGGCAGTCGCTGCGCCGCGCTCTGCTGGTAGCGCACCGCTTGGATGCACAGTAGCGCCAGCAGCACGATGGCGCCCATCAAATGCGTGGTGACGATGGCCGGGAACAGCTTCCAGGTGACGGTGAGCGCGCCGAATGCGCCTTGCAAGCTCACGCCAACGAGCGTCGCCGTCGGCCACCAAGGATTCAGCACAACTTGCGCGATGGCAGGCGGAGGCTGCGGCGCGTTGCCGGCCTTGGGCCCGATGGAAGGCCACCAGCGCACCAGCCAGGTCGCCAGGGCCAGCACGAGGATCAGCACGCCGACACCCGTTGCCAGGTAGCGGTGAACCATCTCGACCCAGGCCTTGCTGTGCGTCACCGGGCCGGTCGGCTGTGCGGCTTGCGCCATCGCGATCTCGTGGCGTGCGCCGGCCGGGCTGGCATTGCCGTAGCAGCCGGGCCAGTCGGGGCAGCCCAGGCCCGAATCGGTGAGCCGCGTGAAGGCGCCGAACAGCGTGAGATCGAAAGTGAGAAACAGCGTGAGCACGGTCAGCGCATGCAGCCGCCGCGCCGGGCCTGCGCCCGCGTTGCGGCGCCACACCCACACCAGCGGGCCGAGCGCGATCAGCACGCCGGCGGCCATGAGCCAGGCGATGGGCTTCAGATCGTAGAGCGAGCTCGTGTCCATGCGAGGTTTCAGCGGCCCGGTTCGTCCCACGACGCCGAGGCGCGCAGCAGGCGATCGAGGTCGCGCTTGGCGCGGCCGGCGCCGGCGGCGTCCATGCGGGCGGGGAAACGCATCATCCAGTTGCCCATCGGGTCGACCACGTACAGGTGTTCGGCCAGCGAGTGGCCCTGCACAGGCGCGAGCCACTTGGCCAGTTGGTCGGCCGGCACGCGCAGCACGGTGGCGCCGTGCAGGCCGTTGTTCAGGCGCTCAGGCACGGGAGCGGCGTCGCTCACGAGCCAGACGCGGTCCATGCGGTCTTTCTCGCGGCCCAGGCTTTCGCGCAACTGCCGCTGCAGGTAGAGCTGCTGCTCGCACAGCGCGTCGCAGGCCGCATCGGCCACGGCCACCAGCAGCCATTGGCCCTTGAGCGTGGCGAAGTCGACCGGTGCGCCGTTGCGGTCGGTGGCGATCAGCTTCGGCAGCTCGTGCTGCGGATCGATCAGCTCGCCATAGACGCTGCGGCCTTCGGGCCGGATCACGTAGTAGGTGAAGTACGAGGCAATGACCGGCGCCGCGCACATCAGCATCACGGCGATCATCTTCCAGCGCCCGACGACCGTGCGCCGGCCCTCTGCACCGTCGAGCGCCTGGTTGGGCGACGGCATCGAATGCACCGTCAGGCCCAGCGGCTCGTCAGAAGCGGCCATCGCGTGCGCGGCGCCGTGAGCGGCGGAAGGGTGTGATGAATTGGAACCAGACATAGAGGATGACGACGAGGGCCGACAGGCCGAACCACTGGAATGCGTAACCGTAGTGCCTCTCCAGGCCCAGCGCCGGGGCCGGCCAGTCGCGCTGCAGGCCCTCGGAAGCCGGTCCGCTCTGCTGCAGCGACACGTCGGTGCGCAGCGGCAGTTTGGTCTCGGCACGGAAGGCCTCCAGGTCGAGATTTTGCCGGATGGGCGAATACCCTTCGGCGGCCTGTGCCGGGGCGGCCGGCGCGGAGGCTGCCGTGGCGGGCGCAGAGGCGGCGGGCACGGGCGTCGGTGCGGACGTGCCCAGCTCCAGCAGATGGCTCGGCGGCGGCTCGATCAGGCCCGTGACCTCGACGATGCCGGCTGGCGTCTCGACCGCACCCAGCTGCGTGCGATCGACGAAATTGCGCTGGATCCAGCCGCGCTGCACCATCACCGCCTGCTCGGTGCCTTCGAGGGCGAAGGGCGTCAGCACGTAGAAGCCGGGCGTGCCGTGCATCTGGCGGTTGTCGAGGTACACGGTCTGCGTTGGCAGCCAGAGCCCGCGCAGGCGCACCGGACGGTGCAGCGAGTCGGAGGCTTTCTCCAGCGCCAGGAATTCGGCCTGGGTCAACGCCGGCTTGAGCTTCTGGGCGTCGATGTCGGCCTGCAGCGCTTCCTTCTGCGCGGCGCGCGAGAGCTGCCAGCGGCCTAGCGAAACGGTGGCCGCCACGGTCAGCACGGCGGCGATGGTGATCAGCCAGAAACGGCCCGGACGGCGCCGGTCTTCGGAATACAAGGGTTCGGGGGTCACTGGAGAGAACGGGGCGTGCGGCCGATAATGCGGGTCATGAAATATTTCGTCGCCCTGGTGTTCCTGGGCATCTTCGCGAGCCTCGCGTTCGCCCTGTACTTCATGCTGAAGGACGGGCGCAACGGGCGCGCCAAGAGCGGCGGCATGGCGCGAGCGCTCACCTTTCGGATCGGCCTGTCGGTGTTTTTGTTCCTCTGCATGCTGCTCGCCTGGAAACTCGGCTACATCCAGCCCACCGGACTCCCGCTCGGCAAGTAGATGGTGCTCGTTCCACGAGAACCACGAAAAAGGCGCCTTACGGCGCCTTTTTCGTGGAATGCCGCGAGGTTCTTCGCTCAAAGCCAATAGACCAGCATGTAGAGGCCGAGCCAGACCACGTCCACGAAGTGCCAGTACCAGGCCGCGCCTTCGAAGCCGAAGTGGCGCTCCGGCGTGAAGTGGCCCTTGCGCAGGCGCAGCGTGATGAACAGCAGCATCAGCATGCCGATGAACACGTGCAGGCCGTGGAAGCCCGTCAGCATGAAGAAAGTCGAACCGTAGGTGCCCGAGCTGAGCTTGAGGTTCAGTTCGGTGTACAGGTGGTGGTACTCGTAGCCCTGCACGCCCAGGAAGATCATGCCGAGCAGCACGGTGAGCCACATGAAACGGATCGTTTGTGCACGGTGGCCGGCACGCAGCGCATGGTGGGCAATGGTGAGCGTCACGCCCGAGCTCAGCAGCAGCGCGGTGTTGATCGTGGGCAGCCAGAACGGGCCGACGGTCTGGAAGGGCTCGACGATGCCGGCCGGCGAAGCGGTCGCGCCTGCGGCGACGCTGGGCCACACAGCCTTGAAGTCGGGCCAGAGGATCGCGTTGTCCAGGCTGCCGAGCGCGGGCAGCGAATGGGTGCGGGCCCACCACAGCGCGGTGAAGAACGCGCCGAAGAACATCACTTCCGAGAAGATGAACCAGCTCATGCTCCAGCGGAACGAGAGGTCGACCTTGTGACCGTACTGGCCGCTCTCGCTTTCGCCGATGGCGGTGCGGAACCACACGAACAGCGTGCCGAGCCAGATCACCATGCCCGCCAGCAGGGACCACGCGCCCCACTCGTGGCCATTGATCCATTGCGCGGCACCCAGGATCACGAAGAACAGGCCGATCGCGGCCGAGACCGGATAGGCCGACGGTCCGGGCACGAAGTAGTAGGGCGTGGTGCCGTGGGTGGTTGAACTCATATCAGCTCCTGGCTTTCTTTCTTCTCTCGATTCAATGGATTCTGCTTGCTGTCGCGGAATGCTTTTTCGTCAGTCAGGCTGCGGCCGATGCGACCACATGGCGCACCAGCAGCACCAGCGCGACCACGAAGACGATCACGGCCACGAACGCCACCGCGATGATGTGCAGCGGGTTCAGCTTGCCCAGGTCTTCCTGGTAGGCGCTGTTCTTGCGCACGCCGAAGAACGACCAGCCCACCGCCTTCACTGTGTCCCACAGCGAAGCCTTCGGCCGGGGCCTTGGCTGGTTCTGCGGATCGGTCACGAGCGCGGCTCATTGGCGGTGTTCGAAACGGCCGCCACAGGCGCCGCGGGTGTCTTGCCGCCCACTTCGAAGAAGGTGTACGACAGCGTGATGGTCTTCACGTCTTTGGAAATCTTGGGGTCGATCACGAACGCGACCGGCCACTGCTTCTTCTCGCCCGGATCGAGCGTGTACTGGTTGAAGCAGAAGCACTCGAGCTTGTTGAAGTACGGCGCGGCCTGCTGCGGCGCGTAGCTCGGAATGGCCTGCGCGGCCATCCGGCGGTTCTGCACGTTCTGGAACTCGTACATCACCGTGTTGAGCTGGCCCGGGTGCACCTGGATGGTCCGCTCCGCGGGCTTGAAGTCCCAGAGGCCGCCGCGCACGTTGGAGTCGAACTCGACCGTGATGGTGCGGGTCATGTCGACCTGCGTGTTGTCGGGCACGCGCACGTTCTTGCCGCCGCTGGCACCGCCCGGCACCTCGAGCTCGGAGAGCGCGAGGATGTTGATGCCGGTCATCTCGCAGATGGCGCGGTACATCGGCACCAGCGCATAGCCGAACGCGAACATGCCGCAGGCCACGACGGCCAGCTTGCCGACCATGCGGACATTGGCGCGGCGGATGCGTGGACCGAGGCTCATGCGTGTGCTCCCGTTCGTTGCGTGGGTGGCGGTTCAGCGGCCGCTGAACCAGACCATGCGAACGATGAAGCCGATGAAGAACACCACCGCGATGGAAGCCAGCGTGAGCCCCATGCGACGGTTGTTCCTTTTCTGTTCGGGTGTCATCGTGCTTTCGATTCAGTCACCGGGTGATCAGCCGATCACCTTGGTGGCGGTCGCGTCGAGCTTGGGCGGGTTCTCGAAGGTATGGAACGGTGCCGGCGAAGGCACTTCCCATTCGAGGCCCTCGGCGCCTTCCCACGGCTTCTGCGTGGCCTTCTCGCCCTTGCCGCGCATGGTGGGCAGCACGATGAAGAGGAAGAAGTACACCTGAGCGAAGCCGAAGAAGAAGGCACCGACCGAAGCCACCGCGTTGAAGTCAGCAAACTGCATCGGGTAGTCGGCATAGCGCCGCGGCATGCCGGCCAGGCCCAGGAAGTGCATCGGGAAGAAGGTCACGTTGAACGAGATCAGCGACCACCAGAAGTGCACCTTGCCGCGCGTTTCGTTGTACATCACGCCGGTCCACTTGGGCACCCAGTAGTAGAAGCCCGAGAACATGGCGAACAGCGAGCCGGCCACCAGCACGTAGTGGAAGTGGGCCACCACGTAGTAGGTGTCCTGCAGCTGCGTGTCGATCGGCGCAACGGCCAGGATCAGGCCGGTGAAGCCGCCCATCGTGAACACGAAGATGAAGCCGACCGCGAACAGCATGGGCGTCTCGAAGGTCATCGAGCCCTGCCACATGGTCGCGATCCAGTTGAAGATCTTCACGGCCGTAGGCACCGCGATCAGCATGGTCGCGTACATGAAGAACAGCTGGCCGGTGAGCGGCATGCCGGTCGTGAACATGTGGTGCGCCCACACGATGAACGACAGGATGGCAATCGACGAGGTGGCGTACACCATCGAGGCATAGCCGAACAGGCGCTTGCGGGCAAAGGCCGGCACCACCTGGCTGATGATGCCGAAGGCCGGCAAGATCATGATGTAGACCTCGGGGTGGCCGAAGAACCAGAAGATGTGCTGGTACATCACCGGGTCGCCGCCGCCTGCGGGGTTGAAGAAGCTGGTGCCGAAGTGGCGGTCGGTCAGCGTCATCGTGATGGCGCCGGCGAGCACGGGCATCACGGCGATCAGCAGGTAGGCGGTGATGAGCCAGGTCCAGCAGAACATCGGCATCTTCATCAGCGTCATGCCGGGGGCGCGCATGTTGAGGATGGTCACGATGATGTTGATCGAACCCATGATCGACGAGGCGCCCATGATGTGCATCGCGAAGATGCCGGCGTCCATCGAGGGGCCCATCTGCAGCGTGAGCGGCGCGTACAGCGTCCAGCCGGCAGCGGGTGCGCCGCCGGGCATGAAGAACGAGCCCACCAGCATCAGCGCCGCCGGGATCAGCAGCCAGAAGCTGAAGTTGTTCATGCGCGCGAACGCCATGTCGGAGGCGCCCACCTGCAGCGGGATCATCCAGTTCGCGAAGCCCACGAAGGCCGGCATGATGGCGCCGAACACCATGATCAGGCCGTGCATGGTGGTGAACTGGTTGAACAGCTCGGGGTTCACCAGCTGCAGGCCGGGCTGGAACAGCTCGGCGCGGATCAGCAGCGCGAGCACGCCGCCCACCATCAGCATCGTGAAGCTGAACAGCAGGTAGAGCGTGCCGATGTCCTTGTGGTTGGTCGCGAACACCCAGCGGCGCCAGCCGGTGGGCGCATGGTGATCGTGATGCTCGTCGTGTGCGTGGTCGCCGGGGACTGCGTGACCGTGGGGGTCGAGGACTGCACTCATTTCGTTGTTCCTTGCAATTTCTTCGTCGCGGGGCGCTGCTGCCGCATCACTTGGCGCGCAGGGCCAGCACTTCGGCCGGCTGCACCAGCTGGCCCGTCTTGTTCGACCAGCTGTTCTTGGTGTACGTGGCCACTGCCGCGAGATCGGTATCGCTCAGCTGCTTCCAGGAGGGCATCGCGCCGTTGTTCTGGCCGGTGAGCAGCACCGTCAGCTGGATCTTGTGATCGGCGTCGGTCACCTTCGGGGAGCCGTCGAGCGGCTTGATCGGGCCAGCGCCCTTGCCGTTGGCCTGGTGGCAGGCGGCGCAGTTGGCGGCGTAGACCTTCTCGCCGCGCACCAGCATGTCGGGCAGCGCCCAGACCTTGGTCGGGTCGTCGAGCTTGGCGGCGGCTTCCTTGCGCTTGGCTGCCACCCAGGTCGTGTAGTCGGCCGACGAGACCACCTTCACGTGGATGGGCATGTAGGCGTGTTCCTTGCCGCACAGCTCCTGGCACTGGCCGTAGTAGTCGCCCTCGGTCTCTGCGCGGAACCAGGTGTCGCGCACGAAGCCGGGGATCGCGTCCTGCTTGAGGCCCAGCTGCGGCACGGCGAAGGCGTGGATCACGTCGTTCGCGGTGGTGATGATGCGGATCTTCTTGTTGACCGGCACCACCAGCGGGTTGTCGACCTTGAGCAGGTAGTCGTCGGGCATCGCGCCCTTGGCGCCTGCGTCGGACATGGCGCGCTGCGAGCTGTCGAGCGTGGAGATGAAGGCCAGGCCCTCGCCTTCGCCGTTCAGGTAGTCGTAGCCCCACTTCCACTGGTAGCCCGTGGTCTTGATCGTGAGGTCGGCGTTGGTGGTGTCCTTCTGGGCCACCAGCACCTTGGTGGCGGGCAGCGCCATCACGATCACGATGAGGAAGGGCACGATGGTCCAGATGACTTCGACCACCACCGATTCATGGAAGTTGGCCGCCTTGTGGCCGACCGACTTGCGGTGCTTCCAGATCGAATAGAACATGACCGCGAACACGGCGACGAAGATGACCGTGCACAGGATCATCATGATCGTGTGGAGCAGATGCTGCTCCTGCGCGATCTTGGTCACGCCGACCGGAAGATTCAACTGGCGCACCGAGGGGCCGCCGGGCAGATCGTTGACTGCGTGCGCCGCGCTGCTGAAAGCCGCGCCGGCCGCCAGCAACAGATTCGCCGGCCTGTACTTATTGCGCCAAATGCTCTTCATCGTGTTCACGTTTCTTCAATTTTTTCGACAAACCCAACCGTGCAGCACTGCGCGAGCCCCCTCAGGCGCCACGCAACGCCATGCGAATCTCGCGGGCCAACGCCGCACGCAACTCCGGGCGTACATAGCGCCCCACCCTGACCGATCGACCCTGCCCCGAGACCTCGATCAGCGAGCGATCGCCGGTCTGGGGTTCGATCCGCACCTGGTGCGGAAGAAATTCCGTGCGTTCGTAGTGCCCGCCGTTCTCGAGCTCCACGACGAGCCGCCCTTCCTGCAGCGCGATCTTTTCGCCGTCGGTCGCATGCCGTGCATAGACCATGAACGCAAATCCGACAGCGGCCAGCTCGAGCCAGGCGAAAGGCAGTACCAGCGGCGCACCGTGCAGCCAGAACAGGGTGCCGATGCCGAGCGATACCACGCACAGCGAGGCGTAGAGCCAGCCCAGCTGGCTCGGCGTCACCGAGCAATTTCGCTTCAGGAACCAGTGGATGCTCTGGCCTGAAACGGTGGCAAATCGAAACACGGAATTCGACACGGGCGAGTTCAGCAAATCGGTGCGTCGACGGTCGCCAAACCCCTCGTACAAACAGGATTCGACACCCCTCGATCGCGGGACAATACCCGCGAGTTTCACGCAACGGCGGATTGTAGCGGGTAGATATCTGCGCCCGAGTGCCCTATGGGACGCCTACGGGTCACTACTAGTAGGCAAAAAACGGCTCGTGCGCCAAGCGTTTTTGCCGAGCAATCAACAGGCGATCGAACGGGCGATCAAGCGCCCGGACGACCCCGTTGCAGCATCGAGCGCATCTCGCGCAGCGACACCGCGCTTTCGGCCGACAACGACACGCGCGGCGCCGGCTTGAACGCGTGGCCGTAGATGACCTCGAAGGTCAGCGCGATGCGCCCGCCGCCTTCTTCGGCCGGCGCGAGCTCGGGTAGCGCCTTCTTCAATGACTGGTGCCAGGCCTTGCCGCGCAGCGCCGCAAAGCGCGACGGGTGCAGGTTGCGGCCCAGCGTGCGCAGCTCGGCCAGCGCTGCCTCGGGCGTGGCCCAGGTCAGCACGATGCGCTCCATGTCCATCACGGGTTCGGCGAAGCCGGCGTGCACCAGCATGTCGCCCCAGTCGTGCATGTCGGTGAACTCATGGCCCGCGGCCGGCCAGCCGAGGCGGGCATGCAGTGCGCGCAGCTCTCGCACCGTATCGGGCCCGAGGCAGGAGAACATGAGAAAGCCGTCTGTCGCCACCAGCTTGTGCCAGTGCGAAATGAGCGCTTCGGGGTCGGCCGCCATGTGCAGCGACATGTTGGCCCAGAGCAGGTCGACGCCGTCTTCGGGCGGTGCGTCGAAGCGCGCCTTGCCGGCTTGCCAGCGGCGCGCGCTCCACCACGGCGCGCTCAGCGCCTGGCCGGTTGCGGCGGCCAGCCCGGGCTCGGGTTCGATCACGAAAGAAGCGGCGTCCTTGTAGCGGCGAGCGACGAGCTCGTGCGCCTCGAGGCCGCTACGCAGCGGCGCCCAGTCGGCCCAGGTGCGGGGCTGGGCCTTGATCCATTGCAGCCGGTCTTCCATGCGGCGGCCGATTTCCTCGTGCAGCCAGGGGGAGCCGTCGGCAGGCGCAAGCCGGCGCCAGCGGGCCGCCGCCGTGGCATCGATGGTCGGCGGTCGTTGTGAGGGGTCGGTGGCCATGGGGCCGTGAGTATATTGAGGCAATGCTCAGCCATCGGGCCCTGTGGCCTTTCCTGCCTTTCAGGCCTCTCGGGGCCTTCACTTCGCTGCTTGCGCGGCTGCCCAGCCAGTGCGCGGTCTGCCGCGCCTGGCCTTCGCGCCCGGTGTGCGATGCCTGCGTGGCCCGCTTCGCACCGCCCACCGCGCGATGCGGCAGCTGCGCCCTGCCCGTGCCCGAGGGCGTGAGCCGCTGCGGCGATTGCGTGAAGCACCCGCCGCCGCTGGACGCCTGCCTCGCGGCCTGCACCTACGCGTGGCCGTGGCCGGACGCCATCGCAGCCTTCAAGTTCCGTGGCGAGGCAGGCTGGGCCGGGCCGTTCGCCACGCTGCTGCGCAGCGCGCCCTGGGTAGAGCCGGCTCTGGAGGCCTGCGACGTCGTGCTGCCGATGCCGCTGGCACCCGGCCGGCTGCGCGAACGCGGTTTCAACCAGGCGCACGAGCTGGCACGGCGGCTGGCACCTTCCAAGACTGACGCCACCCTGCTCCTGCGCACCCGCGAGACGCCCGCCCAGAGCGGCCTTTCGCGCGCGGACCGATTACGCAACCTGCGCGGCGCCTTCGCGGTGGAACCGATGCGCGCTGAAAAGCTGCGCGGCCGGCGCCTCGTGCTGGTCGACGACGTGATGACCAGCGGCGCCTCGCTGTTCACGGCCGCCGAGGTGCTGCGGCTGGCTGGTGCGGCCCACATCACCGCCGTCGTGCTGGCCCGGACCGATCCGCCGCGCTGAGCCTTCGATGCGGCGCGCCGACAATGGGCGCATGTTCCATATCGTCCTGGTCCACCCCGAAATCCCGCCGAACACCGGCAACGTGATCCGGCTCGCAGCCAACACCGGCTGCACGCTGCACCTGGTCGAGCCGCTGGGCTTTTCGATGGACGACCGCCTGCTGCGCCGCGCCGGGCTCGACTATCACGAGTACGCCGAGGTCAAGCGCCATGCCGACTGGCAGGCCCTGCTCGCCGCCGAGCAGCCTGCCGCCGATCGCATGTTCGCCCTCACCACGCGCGGCACGCGGGCCGTGCACGACGTGCGCTTCCAGCCCGGCGACTGGCTGGTGTTCGGCTCGGAGACCAGCGGCCTGCCGCCCGCCGTGCGCGACAGCTTCGCCGAGCCGCAGCGCTTGCGGCTGCCGATGCGCGAAGGGCAGCGCAGCCTGAACCTCTCGAATGCGGTGGCCGTGACGGTGTTCGAGGCCTGGCGGCAGAACGGCTTCGGCTGAAGCGGTCGCCCCTTCGAACATCAGGGGCACATCCGATCGGCAAGACGCGCCGTATGGAAGACATGCCGGCCGCAAAAGCGACCCGGCATCTGGTCCATCCACCGCCTTGCCCCAAGGAGTCTTGCCATGAATGCCATCAAGTCGATTGCCTTTTCCGCCTTCGCCACGCTCGCCCTCGCCAGCAGCGCCCAGGCCTTCCAGGGTGAACAGAACCCGCTGCCGCCCGCGCCTTTCCAGTCGACGCTGTCGCGCGCGCAAGTGCAGGCCGAAGCACGCCAGCCGCTGCAGATCAGCAACGGCGGCACCGGCGTGCAGCAGGCCAGGAGCGGCAACGTCGACCGCAACGCGGTGCGCGCCAACGCGCGGAGCATCACCCGCCAGGGCGCCGCGGCCTACGGCGAAGTGACCGACCGCCGGATGTAAGAAGAAAGAGGGAGGGCCGCCGCTTCCTCAGCGGTAGCGGCGCACCACCGACTCGGCCACGCAGGCCGGCTTGGCGGCGCCTTCGAGCTCGATGGTGGTTTCCCAGGTCATCTGGAAGCCATCGTTGGCAATCGCCTCTGAGGTCAGCAGCTTCATGCGAGCCCGCAGACGCTTGCCCACCGGCACCGGCGACATGAAGCGCACCTTGTTCAAGCCGTAGTTCACGCCCATGCGCGACTCGACCACGTCGAGTGCCGTCTCGTAGAAGCGCGGCAGCAGCGACAACGTCAGGAAACCGTGGGCAATCGGCCCGCCGAAGGGGCCGGCCTTGGCTCGCTCGATGTCGACATGGATCCACTGGTGGTCGCCCGTCGCCTCGGCGAACTGGTTGACCTGCTCCTGCGTGATGGTGATCCAGTCGCTCACGGCGACTTCCTGGCCGACGCAGGCAGCGAGGTCCTGAAGGGTCTGGAATGTCTTTTTTGTCATGCGAGGCATTCTGGCGTCTGGGGCGCCCGCACGGCTGTCGGGCGGGCGACAACCGGGCTCAGGGAAAACCGGGAGCAGGCTGGCGGCTCAGGCGTCGAGCCATTCGCAGATCGGCTGCCACTGCTCCAGGTCGCGCTGCACACGGCCGGGAGCGATGTCGAACAGCGTGAGCCCGCGCGCCGCGAGCTGCACGTAGTTTTGCGTGTCGCGCAGCTCGCCGATCACCGGCACGCCGAGCCCGGCGATGAACTCGTGGAGCCGGTCGGCCGCCAGCGTGCGGGCGTTCACGCGCATGCCGACGAGGCCGATCTTCGTTTTCTCGGCGCGGCGGTTCTCCTGCAGCCGGTCGAGGAAATCGCGTGTCGCGTAGATGTCGAAGATGCTCGGCTGCAGCGGCACGATCACGCGGTCGGCCAGTGCCAGCACCTCCTTGAAGCGCCAGCCGTGCAGGCCGGCCGGCGTGTCGAGCACCGCGTGCGTGGTGCCGCGCGGCGGCCGCACCACCGTGCTCTCGCCCGAGGCCTCCCAAGTGGCGATGGGCCGGGCCAGCGGCGGGCGCAGGCCCAGCCAGAGCCGCGAAGACTGCTGGCGATCCACGTCGCCCAGCATCACGGCATGACCACGGCTTGCGAAATAGCCCGCAACATTCGTCGCGATCGTCGACTTGCCGACCCCACCCTTGGGATTGGCGACCAGAACCACCGGCATAAAGCTCTCCTCCAGAACTGGGACAGCTGGAATGGTAGTCGCTGGCGCGTTTTTGCCCGACGCATCGGCCCCGACTGAGATATGTTCGCGGGATGACGACAACAACATCCATGGGAAATCCCGCCGACAGCTCCGGCGGCAATTCCAGCGGCATCTACGTGCTGGCGGCGCACCCGCACTGGCGCGACTCCCGAGTCAACCGCCGCATGCTCGCCGCCGCGCGCGCCGTGCCCGGCGTCGACGTGAACGACCTCTACGGCAGCTACCCCGACTTCGCCATCGACGTCGAGGCCGAGCAGGCCCGGCTCGCCCAGGCCAGCCTCGTGGTGCTGGTGCACCCGATCCAGTGGTACTCGATGCCCGCGCTGCAGAAGCTCTGGGTCGACGACGTGCTCAGCTACGGCTGGGCCTATGGTCCCGGCGGCACGGCCCTGCAGGGCAAGGACTTGTGGCTGGTCGCCACCACGGGCAGCCCCGAAGCGAGCTACCACCCGCAGAACTACCACCGCTACTTTTTCGACGCCTTCCTGCCGCCCTACGAGCAGACCGCTGCGCTGTGCGGCATGCGCTTTCTGCCGCCGCTGATCTTCTACGGCGCGCGCAGCGCCAGCGAGGCGGATGTGAAGTCGCATGTCGAAACCTTCGCCCAGCGCCTGGGCAGCTACCCCGACTGGCCCGAGATCGAGGAGATCGACGCCTGCGTGGCCTGCCCCGTGCCCGAGAGCGACCGGCCGGCCGAGATCGATGAGCTCGACAAGGCGGCCGCCAGCGCCTTCCATGCCGCCGTGACCCACGGCCTTGCGAACGCCTCCGCAGACAACCACGGCAAGAAGGCGGCCTGAGCATGGAACACGCACCCGCCTGGCTGACCAGCAGCCTTATCTATCTTGGCGCCGCCGTGCTGGTGGTGCCGCTTTCGAAGGCCCTGGGCCTCGGCTCGATCATCGGCTACCTCGTGGCCGGCATCGCCATCGGTCCCTGGGGGCTGGGGCTCGTGTCCAGCGTCGAAGACGTGCTGCATTTCGCCGAGTTCGGCGTGGTGCTGATGCTGTTTCTCGTGGGCCTCGAACTCGAACCCAAGCGCCTGTGGAGCCTGCGCCGTCCCATCTTCGGCTGGGGCGCAGCGCAGGTGCTGAGCTGCGCCGTGGTGCTGTTCGCCGTGGGCTGGGCCGTGGGCGCCGAATGGCGCGTGGCACTGGTGGCCGCGCTGGGCCTGGCGCTGTCGTCCACCGCCATCGCGCTGCAGGTGTTCGGCGAACGCAACCTGCTGAAGACGCCCAGCGGGCAGGCCGGCTTCTCGATCCTGCTGTTCCAGGACGTGGCGGCCATCCCCATCCTCGCGCTGCTGCCGCTGCTTGCCGGCGCCACCGCGGCCGAACAGTCGATCACCGGGCTGGAGCGGGCTCTGGAAGCCGCAAAGATCCTCGGCGTGATCGGCGGCATCATCCTCGGCGGCCGGCTGCTGCTGCGCCCCATCCTGCGCTGGATCGCGCGCAGCGATACGCCCGAGATCTTCACCGCCGCCGCCCTCTTGCTGGTGGTGGCCATCGCGGCGCTGATGCAGCTGGTGGGCCTGTCGATGGCGCTCGGCGCCTTTCTCGCCGGCGTGCTGCTGGCAGAAAGCGAATACCGGCGCGAGCTCGAAACCGACATCGAGCCCTTCAAGGGCCTGCTGCTGGGCCTGTTCTTCATTGCCGTGGGCATGTCGATCAACTTCGGCGTGCTGATCGCGAGCCCGTGGGTCATGGCGATGCTGGTGGTCGGCTTCATGGTCATCAAGCTGGTGGTGATCTATTCGCTCGCCAAGGCGATGGGCATCGCCTACCAGGAGCGGCCCGTGTTCACGCTGTTGCTCGCGCAGGGCGGCGAGTTCGCATTCGTGGTGTTCCAGGCCGCGGGGCCCGATGTGCTGCCGCCCGAGATCACATCGCTGCTGATCGGCGCAGTGGCGCTGTCGATGCTGCTGTCGCCGCTGCTGCTGGTGCTGCTCGACAAGTTCGTGCTGCCGCGCTACAGCCGCAACCAGGGCCCGCAGCTCGAAGAAATTTCGGAGCAGCAGGACGCCAAGGTGCTGATCTGCGGCTTCGGCCGCTACGGCCAGATCGTCGGGCGCATGCTGATGTCGCAGGGCCTGCGCGTGACGGTGCTCGACCACGACGCCGACACCGTCGAAGGCCTGCGCCAGTTCGGCTTTCGCGTGTTCTACGGCGACGCCACCCGGCTCGACCTGCTCCGCACCGCGGGAGCCGGCACGGCCAAGGCCATCGTGGTGGCGGTGGACGACATCGAGCAGTCGCTCGAAATCGTCGATCTCGTGAAGGAGAACTTTCCGCAGGCCCGCATCATCGCGCGGGCGCGCAACGTGACGCACCTCTTTCAGCTGCGCGACCGCGGCGTGACGGAGGTCGAGCGCGAGGTGTTCGAATCGTCGCTGCGCAGCGCCCGTGCGACGCTCGAAGCGCTGGGCTGGCCGGCACATGAAGCGCGCGAATCGACGATGCGCTTTCGCCGCCGGAACATCAAGCTCAGCGACGAGATCTATCCTCACTACAAGGACCGCGCCAAGCTGATCGCCGCCAACAAGGCGGGCCGGCAACAGTTCGAGGAACAGATGGCGCGCGAGCGCGAGGAGCGGCAGCGCCGCTCAGGGCGCGACTGGGACCGGCTGGACGGCGAGGAAACCGCGCCTAAGGAAGAAGCGGACGCGTAGCGACCGCCGCCGTCAGGCCGCCAGCTTCAGCAGCCTGACCGCATTGCCCTTCAGGATGCCCGGCATCACCTCGGGCTTGAACCCCGCCGCCTCGAAGTCACGCATCCAGCGGTCGGGCGTGATCAGGGGGTAGTCGCTGCCGAACAGGATGCGGTCCTTCAGCAGCGTGTTGGCGTACTGCACCAGCTGCTTCGGAAAGTACTTGGGGCTCCAGCCCGACAGGTCGATCCACACGTTGGGCTTGTGCGTGGCCACGCTCAGCGCCTCGTCCTGCCAGGGGAAGCTGGGGTGCGCCATCACGATCTGCATGTCGGGGAAGTCGATGGCCACGTCGTCGAGGTGCATCGGGTTGCTGTATTCGAGCCGCAGCCCGCCGCCGCAGCGCATGCCCGAGCCGATGCCGCTGTGGCCGGTGTGGAAGATGGCCGGCAGGCCGTACTCGGCAATCACTTCGTAGATGGGCCATGCCATCTTGTCGTAGGGGTGGTAGCCCTGAACCGTCGGGTGAAACTTGAAGCCCTTCACGCCGTGCTCCTCGATGAGCCGGCGCGCCTCTCGCGCGCCCATCTCTCCCTTGTGCGGATCGATGCTGCCGAAGGCGATCATGATGTCGCTGTTCTTCTGCGCGGCCTCGGCGATTTCCTCGTTCGGGATGCGGCGGCGGCCCATGTTCGATTCGGCGTCGACCATGAACATCACCAGGCCGATCTTTCTTTCACGGTAGTACGCCACGCTCTCCGCAATGGTGGGCCGGCCGCTGGAGCCGAAGTACTTGTCGGCGGCGCGGTCGTATTCCTCGCCGTAGTTGTCGAAAGGGTTCCAGCAGCTCACCTCGGCGTGGGTGTGGATGTCGATCGCAATCAGGTTCTGGTGGTCCATGTGTTTGTCTCCAGTACGGGTAAGTCCCTAGCATCGGGCAGGTCCAAATGCCTTGAATTGATTATTTCTCATAACCATAATCCAACGCAACCCCGAACACCATCATGACCAATCCAGACCTTCACATCGAGCTCCGCGACGAAGTCGCCATCGTCCGCCTGACGCGCGGCACCAAGCGCAACGCGTTGTCCGACGGCCTGATCCTCGCGCTGCGCGACACCTTCGAGAAACTGCCTTCCACGGTGCGCGCCGCGGTGATCGACGGCGAAGGCCCGCATTTCTGCGCCGGCCTCGACCTGAGCGAGCTGAAAGAGCGCGACGCCGGCCAAGGCCTGCAGCACTCGCGCATGTGGCACGCGGCGCTCGATCTCATCCAGCATGGCCCGGTGCCGGTAGTAGCGGCGCTGCACGGCGCGGTGGTCGGCGGCGGGCTCGAACTGGCCAGCGCCTGCCACATCCGCGTGGCCGATCGCAGCACCTTCTACGCACTGCCCGAAGGCTCGCGCGGCATCTTTGTGGGCGGCGGCGGCTCGGTGCGCATTCCCAAGCTGATCGGCGTGGCCCGCATGACCGACATGATGATGACCGGCCGCGTCTACAACGCCGAGGACGGCGAGCGCGCCAACTTCGCGCAGTACCTGGTCGACGAAGGCACGGCCTTCGACAAGGCCTTCGAACTCGCCAAGCGCATCGCCACCAACGCGCCGCTGACCAACTACGCGCTGATGCACGCACTGCCGCGCATTGCAGAACAGTCGGCCGACCACGGCTTCTTCACCGAAGCGCTGATGGCCGGCATCGCACAGGCCGCCCCCGAAGCCAAGGAACGCGTGCGCGACTTCCTCGAAGGCCGGGGCGCGAAGGTGAGCAAGACATGACCGCCATCCGATACCGCCCCCTGGCCTTCGGCGTGACGCGCGCCGTGCTGCGCGACGGCGCACCGGGCACGCAGTACCTGACCGCCGAGACGCAGCTCGAAACCTACCGCGAGCGCATGACCGACCGCCTCGCACACTGGGCCGAACAGACGCCCGATCGCACCTTCATCGCCCGCCGCGAACGGCTGGCCGACGGCAGCACCGGCGACTGGATCCGCGTGAGCTACGCGGAGGCGCTGCAGAAGGCCCGCGGTATCGGACAAGCCCTGTTGAACCGCGGCCTGAATGCCGAGCGCCCTGTGGCCATCCTCAGCGAGAACGGCATCGATCACGCGCTGCTCGCACTCGGCTGCCTCTACGCCGGCGTGCCCTACTGCCCCGTGTCGCCGCCCTACTCGCTCGTGAGCCAGGACTTCGAGAAGCTGCGCCACGTGTTCGACACGCTGACGCCGGGCCTCGTGTTCGCCACCGATGCCGCGCGCTACGGCCGCGCCATCGCAGCCGTCGTTCCCGCCGAAACCGAAGTCGTCATTGCAGAAGGCCAGCTCGAAGGCCGCGCCACCACCTCGCTCGACGCACTGGCCTCGACACTCGCCACGCCGGCCATCGACGCGGTCATGCAGTCGACCGGCCCCGACACCATCACCAAGTTCCTCTTCACCTCGGGCTCCACCAAGATGCCCAAGGCCGTGATCAACACGCACCGCATGTGGTGCGCCAACCAGCAGCAACTGCGCCAGTCGATTCCAGCGCTGGGCGAAGAGCCGCCGGTGTTGGTCGACTGGCTACCCTGGAACCACACCTTCGGCGGCAACCACAACGTGGGCATCGTGCTGGACAACGGCGGCACGCTCTACGTCGACGACGGCAAGCCCACGCCCGGCGGCATGGCCGAGACGCTGCGCAACCTGCGCGAGATCGCGCCCACCATCTACTTCAACGTGCCCACCGGCTTCGAGGCCATCGCGCACGCCATGGAAACCGACGCGGTGCTGCGCCGCAACCTGCTGTCGCGCGTGAAGATGTTCTTCTACTCGGGCGCCGCGCTGTCGCAGCCCGTGTGGGACAGCCTGCACAAGACGCAGGAGTCGGAAGTCGGCGAGCGCATCGTCATGGGCACCGGCCTCGGCATGACCGAATCGGGCCCCTTCGCGCTCTACGTGACCGGCCCCGACGTGAAGTCGGGCGACGTGGGCCTGCCGGCACCCGGCATCGAGCTCAAGCTGATCGACGTCGACGGCAAGACCGAGGTGCGCTACCGCGGCCCCAACATCACGCCCGGCTACTGGCGCGCGCCCGATGCCACGGCCGAGGCCTTCGACGACGAAGGCTTCTTCTCCACCGGCGACGCCGTGAAGTGGATAGACGACGGCAACATCCACTGCGGCCTGCGCTTCGACGGCCGCATCGCTGAAGACTTCAAGCTCGCCACCGGAACCTTCGTGAGCGTGGGCCCGATGCGCGCGAAGATCATCGCGGCCGGCGCGCCATACGTGCAGGACGCGGTACTGACCGGCATCAACCTGAAGGAAGTCGGCGCGCTGATCTTCCCTACGCAGAAGGTACGGCAGCTCGCCGGCCTGGCCCCCGACGCCACCATGCAGCAGGTGCTCGAAAGCGCACCGGTGCAGGCGCACTTCCAGCAGGTCGCCGACACGCTGGCTGCGAGCGCCACCGGCAGTGCCAACCGCATCGCGCGGCTGCACCTGATGGCCGAGCCGCCGTCCATCGACAAGGGCGAAGTGACCGACAAGGGCTCCATCAACCAGCGCTCCGTGCTCAAGCACCGCGCCGCGCTGGCCGATGCAATGCACGACGGCACCCTGCCCTTCACCGTCAAGCCCCGCTAACCCATCCAGGAGACACAAGAATGAAGATCGAAGGACAAGCCGCCCTCGTCACCGGCGGCGCATCGGGCCTCGGCGAAGCCACCGCACGCGAACTCGCACGCCTGGGCGCCAAGGTCGCAGTGCTCGACCGCAATGCCGCGCTCGCTGAAAAGGTGGCGGCGGAGATCGGCGGCGTCGCCTGCGTCTGCGACATCACCGACACCGACAGCGTGAACGCCGCGCTCGACAAGGCCGAGGCCGCGCACGGCACCGCGCGCATCCTGATGAACGTGGCGGGCATCGGCAGCGCCAAGCGCATCGTCGGCAAGGACGGCAACCCCGCGCCGCTCGAAGACTTCGTGCGCGTGGTCAACATCAACCTGATCGGCGGCTACAACATGGCGCGCCTGTTCGCCGCGCGCTGCGCCAAGCTCGATGCGCTCGACAACGGCGAAAAGGGCGTGATGCTCTTCACCGCCTCGGTCGCCGCCTTCGACGGCCAGGTGGGCCAGCAGGCCTACAGCGCCTCCAAGGGCGGCCTGGTCGGCATGACGCTGCCGATGGCGCGCGACCTTGCGCAGCACGCCATTCGCGTGTGCACCGTGGCGCCTGGCCTGTTCGCCACGCCGCTGCTGCTGGAGCTGCCCGAGGCGGTGCAGCACTCGCTGGCAGCATCCATTCCCTTCCCGCCGCGCCTGGGCAAGCCCTCGGAGTTCGCCGAGCTGGCCTGCCACATCGTCACCAACGGCCACCTCAATGGCGAGGTGATCCGCCTCGACGGCGCACTGCGCATGGCGCCGCGCTGAGCCGCCGCTTTTTTCGCGTTCCCAAGTTCTCGCCTCACAACGTATCAGGAGACATCGATGACCTTCAAGAAGACCACCCTCGCCGCCGTGCTGGCGCTCATGGCCACCGGCATGGTCGGCATGGCCCATGCCGACATCACCATCGGCGTGGTACAGCCGCTCACGGGCCCCGCCTCGGGCCTGGGTATTCCGGTGAAGAACGGCATCATGATCTGGCCCAAGACCATCGCGGGCGAAACGCTGAAGGTCGTCGTGCTCGACGATGCCACCGACCCGACCACCGGCGTGAAGGACGCGCAGCGCCTCGTCACCGAAGACAAGGCCGACGTCATCGTCGGCTCCAGCGCCACGCCGGTCGCCATCCCGATGGCCGACGTGACGGCCGAAGCGGGCACGCCGCAGATCTCCACCGCGCCCGCCGGCCTGCCGCCGGGCAAGGACAAATGGTTCTTCCGCCTGCCGCAGTCGAATGACGTGATGGCTTTCGCAGTGGTCGCGCACATGAAGAAGCAGAACGTGAAGACGGTCGGCTTCCTCGGCTACACCGACGCCTACGGCGAGCTGTGGCTGAAGGCGCTGACCGCAGAAGCGGCGAAGAACGGCATCAAGATCGTCGCCACCGAGCGCTTCGCGCGCGCCGACACCAGCGTGACCGGCCAGGTGCTGAAGCTCACGTCCGCCAACCCCGATGCGATCCTGATCGTGGCCTCGGGCAGCGGCGCCGGCATGCCGCAAAAGGCAGTGATGGAGCGCGGCTACAAAGGCAAGGTCTACCAGACGCACGCCGCCGCCACGCAAGACCTGATGCGCACCGCCGGCAAGGACGCCGAAGGCACCTTCGTGGTGTCGGGCCCCGCCACCGTGGCGGAGCAACTGCCCGACAGCCACCCGTCGAAAGCCGCCGCGGTCGCCTTCGTGCAGGGCTACGAGAAGGTCTACGGCCCCGGCTCGCGCAACCAGTTCGCCGGCCATTCGGCCGATGCGCTCACAGTGCTCGAGAAGGCCGTGCCGGTCGCGCTCAAGAAGGCCAAGCCCGGCACGCCGGAGTTCCGCGCCGCGCTGCGTGACGCGCTCGAAAGCATGGGCCGCACGGTGCTCGCGCACGGCGTGCTCAACTGGACGGCGCAGGACCATTGGGGCTACACGACCGAGACCGGCGTGATGCTCAAGGTGGTGAACGGCGCCTTCAAGGTCGAACAGTAATCCTTCGCCACGACCGCACGCCATGGATCTTTCAATCGCCAGCATCCTGACGCTGGACGGCCTCACCAATGGCGCGATCTATGCCCTGCTGGGCATGGGCATCGTGCTCGTCTTCACGGTGACCCGCGTCATCTTCATCCCGCAGGGCGAATTCGTGGCGTACGGCGCGCTGACGCTGGCGATCTTCCAGACCGGCAAGACGCCGGGCACGGTGTGGCTGCTGCTCATATTGGCCGGCGTTGCCGCGCTGATGGACCTGGTCACCACCTGGCGCCACAGCGGCAGCGCGGCGAGCGGGCTGAAGGCAGCGCTGCGCACATTCGCCCTCCCCGCCATCATTTGCGCGGTGTCGGCCTGGGCCGGCCCGCGCAACCTGCCGATCGGCGTGCAGGCGTTGCTCACGGTGTTCATCGTCACGGCCTTCGGGCCCCTTGTGTATCGCGTGGCGTATCAGTCGCTGGCGGGCGCGAGTTCGCTGGTGCTGCTGATCGTCTCGGTGGGCGTGCACTTTGCGATGACCGGGCTGGGCCTGCTGTTCTTCGGCGCGGAAGGCTTTCGCAACCCGCCGTTCTGGGACGAGCGCATGGCGCTCGGGCCGCTCAACGTGAGCGGGCAGGCGCTGATCATCTTCGGCGTATCGGCCGCGCTGATCGTGCTGCTGTGGCTGTTCTTCGAGCGCAGCCTGTACGGCAAGGCGCTGCGGGCCACGGCGGTGAACCGGCTGGGCGCTCGGCTGATGGGCATCTCGACGCAGGCGGCCGGGCAGCTCACCTTCGCGATGGCGGCGCTGATCGGCGCCCTCTCGGGGCTGCTGATCGGGCCGACCACCACGGTGTTCTACGACTCGGGTTTTCTCATCGGCCTGAAGGGCTTCGTGGCTGGTGTGATCGGCGGTCTCGCCAGCTACCCGGGTGCGCTGCTCGGTGCTTTGGCAGTGGGTGTCATCGAGGCCTTCGGCTCGTTCTGGGCCAGCTCGTTCAAGGAAGTGATCGTGTTCACCATCATCCTGCCGGTATTGCTGTGGCGGTCGCTGACCAGCGGCCATTCGGACGAGGAGCATTGAGATGGAAGCGCTCCTGAACCCTTCCTCTTCGGCACCGGCATCCGACAAGAGCGCGCTGCGCACCTGGGGCCCGCTCGCGCTGATCCTGGTGCTGATCGCGCTGCCGCTGTTGCCGCTGCCCGACTTCTGGATCATCCAGCTCAACTACATCGGCATCTACACGCTGCCCGTGCTCGGCCTGGTATTGCTCACCGGCGTGGGCGGCCTCACCTCCTTCGGGCAGGCGGCCTTCGTGGGCATCGGTGCGTACACCACCGCCTACCTCACGGTGAACACCGGCCTCTCGCCGTGGGTCACGCTCTTCATCGGGCTTGCGCTCACTGGCCTCAGCGCTGCGATCATCGGCGCCATCACGCTGCGCATGTCGGGCCACTACCTGCCGCTGGCCACCATCGCGTGGGCGCTGTCGCTGTACTACCTCATGGGCAACCTCGATGCACTCGGTAAGTACGACGGCATCCTAGGCGTGAAGGGCCTCACCGTGTTCGGCTTCGAGGTCGGGCAGCAGCGCATGTTCTATGCGGTGGTGTGGATCTTCGCGCTGCTTGCCGCGTTCGCGGTGATCCGCCTGCTCGACTCGCGCAGCGGCCGCGCCATCCGCTCGCTGGCGGGCGGCTCGCAGATGGCCGAGGCCATGGGCGTGAACACGCTGCGCTTCAAGATCGGCATCTTCGTGCTGGCGGCCATGCTCGCGTCGATCTCGGGCTGGCTGTTCGCTCACTTCCAGCGCACGGTGAACCCCTCGCCCTTCGGGCTGAAGATGGGCATCGAGTACCTGTTCATGGCGGTGCTCGGCGGCGCGGCCCATGTGTGGGGCGCCATCGCGGGCTCGGGCGTGGTCAAGCTGCTCGAAGACCAGCTGCAGGTGCTGCTGCCCAAGCTGATCGGCACGGCCGGCAGCTACGAGCTGATCGTGTTCGGCATCATGATCGTGCTGGTGCTCAAGTACCTGCCCGAAGGGCTCTGGGCATTCATCGACCGGCGCCTGCCGCGTCCGCGCCGCAGCGTCGACTGGCAAGGCGCGAAAGACCTGCCCGCGCGCGCCAAGCCGGCAGCCGGCGAAGTCGTGCTCGACGTGCAGGCCATCCGCAAGACCTTCGGCGGACTGGTGGCGGTGAACGACATCAGCTTCCAGACGCGCGCCGGCCAGATCGTCGGCCTGATCGGGCCGAACGGCGCGGGCAAGTCGACCACCTTCAACCTGGTGACCGGCGTGCTCGGCCTCTCGGGCGGTGCCGTGCGCTTCCGCGGCGAGGCCATCGGCGGGCTCGGCGCACGGCAGATCGCGCAGCGCGGCGTGTCTCGCACCTTCCAGCACGTGAAGATGGTGGCGGACATGACGGTGCTGGAAAACGTGGCGCTGGGCGCGCACCTGCGCGGGCGCAAGGGCGCCATTGCAGCCATGCTGCGCATCGACCGCGCCGAAGAGCGCGCGCTGTTCCGCGAGGCCGAGCGCCAGCTGCAGCGCGTGGGCATGGGCGACTTGCTGCACGAACTCGCTGGCAACCTCGCGATGGGCCAGCAGCGCCTGCTTGAGATTGCACGCGCGCTGTGCGCCGACCCGGCCCTGCTGCTGCTCGACGAGCCCGCGGCCGGCCTGCGCCACAAGGAAAAGGAAGCGCTGGGCAAGGTGCTGCGGCAACTGCGCGGCGAGGGCATGAGCATCCTGCTGGTCGAGCACGACATGGGACTGGTGATGGACATCTGCGACCACATCGTGGTGATGGAATTCGGCACGCACCTGATGGAGGGCACGCCCGCCGAGGTGCAGAACAGCGACAAGGTGCGCGCCGCGTACCTGGGCACGGAGCACTGAAATGACAACCCCCTTGCTCCGCATCCGCGACCTGCACGCCGGCTACGGCCGCGCCGAAGTGCTGCACGGCATCGACCTGCAAGCCGACCAGGGCAGCGTCGTCACCGTCATCGGCCCGAACGGAGCCGGCAAGTCCACCCTGCTCAATGCGCTGATGGGCGTGCTGCCCGCCAAGGGCGTCATCGAGTTCAAGGGCCAGCCGATCTCGGCGCTGTCGCTCGAGGAGCGCGTGATGCTCGGCATTGCGCTGGTGCCCGAGAAGCGCGAGCTGTTCGGCACCATGCCGGTGGAAGACAACCTCGTGCTCGGCGCATTCCGCCAGGTGCGGCTGCGCAACAGGCAGTGGCGCGACCGCATCGACGAGGTCTACACGCTGTTCCCGCGCCTGAAGGAGCGCCGCGCTCAGCTGGCCGGCACGCTGTCGGGCGGCGAGCGGCAGATGCTGGCAGTGGGCCGCGCACTGATGTCGCGCCCCACGCTGCTGATGCTCGACGAGCCCAGCCTGGGCTTGGCGCCGCTGGTGGTGCAGGAGATCTTCCGCACGGTCGATGCGCTGCGCGCCACGGGCGTGACGATCCTGCTGGTGGAACAGAACGCACGCGCAGCGCTTGAAGTGGCAGACCACGGCTACGTGCTCGAGATGGGCAGCGTGAGCCTGGAAGGCAAGGCGCAAGAACTCGCGGTCGATTCGCGCGTGATCGACACCTACCTGGGCGCGGCAAGAAAAGCCGCCTGACGAGAAGAAAAGAAAGCCGCGGCATGCGCGGCAAGGAGACAACTTGATGACCCGACAGAGCCACGTCCACCTCGGCCTGTGCGCAACCGCGCTCGGCGTTGCCGCATTGCTCGCGGCCTGCGCGGGCCGGCCCGCGGCACCGAATACGGCACCGCATGCGCCGCTGGCCGCCGCGCGGCCCGGCACGCTCCAGGCCTGCACTGACCTTGCCGCCCGCGCCGCGCTGCCAGGCACGGTCTACACCTCGGTCACCGACGTGCCGGCCGGCACCGTCACGGTCGGCGGCGTGGCCATGAGCGCGCCCGCGCACTGCCTCGTGCAGGGCCACATGAACGAGCGCATGAGCCCCGTCGACAACCAGCGCTATGCCATCGGCTTCGAGATGCGGCTGCCCGTTGCGTGGAACGGCCGCTTCTTCTACCAGGCCAACGGCGGGCTCGACGGCGTCGTGGTGGCGGCGCTCGGCGGCATCGGCGGTGGCGGCCCGCGCAGCAGCGCGCTGCAGATGGGCTTTGCCGTCATCAGTTCCGACGCCGGCCACGCGGGCTCGATGGGCCCGCGCTTCGGGCTCGACCCGCAGGCGCGGCTCGACTATGGCTACAACGCCGTCGCGCAGCTCACGCCGATGGCCAAGAACCTGATCGCCAAGGCCTACGGCCGCGGACCCGACCGCTCCTACTTCGGTGGCTGCTCCAACGGCGGGCGGCACGCGATGGTGGCTGCCGTGCGCTCGGCCGACCAGTACGACGGCATCCTCGCGGGCGACCCCGGCTTCAACCTGCCGAAGGCGGCAGTCGCGCAGCTCTACGGCGCGCAGCAATACGCGGCGGTGGCCAGCGCGAAGACACCCGCCGGCCAGCCCGACCTGCAGAGCGCGTTCACGCCGGCCGAGCTGAAGCTGGTGGCCGACAAGGTGCTGCAGCGCTGCGACGCGCTCGACGGCCTGGCCGACGGCATCGTGTCGAACGTCAATGCCTGCAAGACGCGCTTCGACATCCAGACGGCGGTGCCCACCTGCGCGGCGGGTACGCGTGACGGCATGTGCCTCAGCGCGCCGCAGAAGAGGGCGCTCGCCGACGTGTTCAAGGGCGCGCGCAACAGTGCGGGCCAGGCGATCTACAGCAGCTTTCCGTTCGACGCGGGCGTGAGCGGCGCCAACTGGCGTGAGTGGAAGTTCGCGAGCCCGCCGACGCGCGACGCGGGTGCCGTGGGCTTCATCTTCAGCACGCCGCCACTGGCCGACCGGCCGCAGGGCCTGCCCTTTGCGCTGGGCTTCGACATGGACCGCGACGCACCGCGCATCGCGGCCACCGATGGCGTGTTCCGCGAATCGGCCCTGTCGTTCATGACGCCGCCCGACGCGGCCAACCTGGGCGCGTTGCGCAACCGCGGAGGCCGCATGATCGTCTACCACGGCACCAGCGACCCGGTGTTCTCGTCCGACGACACGCAAGCCTGGTACGACCGTGTGCAGGCCGCGAATGGCGGCGATGCCTCGTCGTTCGCACGCTACTTCCCGGTGCCCGGCATGAACCACTGCGCGGGCGGCCCGGCCACCGACCAGTTCGACATGCTGAGCGCGCTGGTCGACTGGGTCGAGCAGGGCAAGGCGCCCGCATCGGTCACCGCCTCGGCGCGCGGCACGGGCGCGGCGGTGCCCAACGCCGAGGTGCCGGCCAACTGGTCGGCGCAACGCACGCGGCCGCTGTGCCCCTACCCGCAAGTCGCAACCTATACCGACGGCGACACCGAACGCGCGAGCAGCTTCGCGTGCAAGCTCCCGACGCCTTGATACCGAGCTTCCGATGGATTACCAGCCCCGCCCCGAAGACGTCAGCTTCCTGCTCAATGCCGTGCTCGACGCGCCCGCGCGCCTGGCGACGCTCGCGCCCTTTGCCGAAGTCGACGAGGCCCTGCAATCGCAAGTGCTCGAAGAGGCAGGCCGCTTCGTCGGCGAGGTGGTGGCGCCCATCAACCGTGGCGGCGACGAGATCGGCTGCCGCTTTGTCGACGGCGAAGTGGTCTCGCCGCCGGGCTTTCGCGAGGCGTACCAGGCCTTCGTCGACGGCGGCTGGCCCGCGCTGTCGGCCGCGACGGAAGACGGCGGCCAGGGCCTGCCCGCGGTGCTCGAAGCGGTGCTCTACGAATGGCTGGCCGCCGCCAACCATGGCCTCACGATGGCGCCCGGCCTGCTGCATGGCGCGTACGCCTGCCTCAAGCACCACGGCAGCGAGGAGCTGAAGCAGCGCTATCTGTCGAAGATCGCGACCGGCGAGTGGCTCGCCACCATGTGCCTCACCGAAGCCCATGCGGGCAGCGACCTGGGGCAGGTGCGCACGCGCGCCACACCGCAGATGGGGCAGGCCGACGGCAGCCTGCGGGTCAACGGCGGCAAGATCTTCATTTCCGGCGGCGAACACGACCTGACGCCGAACATCGTGCACCTCGTGCTGTGTCGCCTGCCCGATGCGCCGGCCGGCCCCAAGGGCCTGTCGCTGGTGCTGGTACCCAAGCTGCTGCCCGACGGCACACGCAACGCGGTGCACTGCGAACGCATGGAAGAAAAGATGGGCCTGCACGGCAGCCCCACCTGCACGATGCGCTTCGACGACGCCACCGGCTGGCTGGTCGGCGAGCCCGGCCGCGGCCTGGCTGCGATGTTCGTGATGATGAATTCGGCGCGCCTGCACGTGGCGCTGCAAGGCATCGGCCTGCTCGACGCCGCCTGGCAGAAGGCCGACGCCTATGCCGCCGAGCGCCGCCAGATGCGAGCCCCCGGCCCCGTGCCCGCCAGCCGCGGCAGCGAGCCGGCCGACCTGATCGCCGAACACCCGGCCGTGCGCCGCATTCTCGATACGCAGCGCGCCTGGATCGACGGTGCGCGCACCCTCGCCTACCGCAGTGCGCTGATGCTCGACGTCGCCGCGCATGACGCCGACCCGAAGGCACGCGAGCGAGCGCAGCGCTGGTGTTCGTTCGTCACGCCGGTGCTGAAGGCCGCGTGCACGCACCAGGCCTTTCACGGCGCGAGCGAATGCCTGCAGGTGTTCGGCGGCCACGGCTACGTGCGCGAGTGGGGCATCGAGCAGATCGTGCGCGACGCGCGCGTGACCATGATCTACGAGGGCACCAACGAGATCCAGGCCATCGACCTGCTGGTGCGCAAGGTGTTGCCCGACGGCGGCGTGGGCATGTCAGCCGTGCTGCTCGAACTGCGCGACACGCTCGACGCCTCGCGCGAGGCCGATGCCGACGTGCAGCGCCGGCTGGCGCAGCTGCGCTACCTAGGCACCACCGTCGCGATGGCGGCGCATGCCAACCCCGTGTTGCCCTACGAGGTGGCCGACGACTACCTGCGCGTGACGATGCTCGCGATGATGGCGTGGGCCTGGGCGCGCATCGAGGCAGTGGCGCCGCAGGACGCTGACAAGGCCCGGGCGGCGGCCGCCTTTCGCCGCTGGGTGCTGCCCGAGTTCGAAATGCGCCTGGGCATCGTCAAGCGGGCCTGCGAGACGGTGGCCCTGAGCCATCATGCCGCGACGCCCCCGGGTGTCGCCAACTAGCCACTCGAATCGCTCGCATGCATCCACTCGCGGTTACGCTCGGGCCATGCCACCCTCCCCGAAATCCGCCCCCGCGAAAGGCGAGCAGGCCGTAGTGCCGCAAGGCAAGCAGGACCGGCTCGACGCACGCATGCTCGAAACCCTGGTCGGCTACAACGCGCGCCGAGCGTGGCTGATCGTCAGCGCCTTCTTTGCGGAGCGCATGGCGCCCTACGGGCTGAAGCAGATCGACTTTTCAGTGCTGTCGCTGCTGGCGCACAACCCGGGCGCCACGTCGCGGCAGCTGTGCAACGCGCTGGACATCCTGCCGCCGAACCTCGTGAGCCTGGTGGCCACGCTGGACAGCCGGGGCCTGATCGAACGCCGCCCCCACCCGCATGACGGCCGCGCCGTCGGCCTGCATCTCACGGCGGCTGGCGAAGCGCTGGTCCGCGAGGCCGAGCAGACCGTGATCCAGCTCGAAGCCGACGCCAGCGCCAAGCTGACCGCGCGGGAACGCGAGACGCTGATCCGGCTGCTGCAGAAAATCTACCTCTGAGGCTCCGGGCCTTCTTTCCTACAGGCCTCTTTCAACCATATCGATCAGTTGCTGACCAAGGCTGTGGGCAGCCTCGGCCGGCATCTCGCGCAGCGGCCCGTCGATGATGAGCAGCGCCAGCCCGTGCACCGCGCTCCACGCGAGATATTCGGCATTCGGGCGCCGCGCCGGGTCGAGCACGCCGGCGTCCACCAGCCGGTCGATGGCCTTGCCCAGCAGCTGGAACGGGTCCAGTCCACCGGCGCCCGCCTTGCCCGGGCCGAGTTCGCCACTACCCTCGTCGGAGATCACGAAGGCCGTTCGGAACAGACCCGGCTCGGCCTGCGCGAAGCGCAGATAGGCGGTGCCGACGGCGCGCACCTGCGCCCGTGCGAAGTCTGCCGGCGGCTGGTCGCAGGGCAGCACCGCCAGCTCCTTTTCCATCGCGGTCGCCGCCGCGGCCAGGGCCGCCTCGCGCACCGCGAGCAACAGCTCCTGCCGGCTGCCGAAGTGCCGGTACGCCGCGTTGGGCACCACGCCCGCGCGCCGCGTGGCCTCGCGCAGCACCACCGCGCCGGGGCCGCCGTCGCGCGCCAGTTCAATGCCCGCGTCCAGCAACGCCCTGCGCAGGTCGCCGTGGCGATAAGTGCTGCGGGCGGGCGGCAGGCTGTCGGGGACGTTGTTGAGCTTCATTGCAATTCCATGTGGACACTGTCCATTATCCCTGTTATTCTTTGTGGACGGTGTACACAAAGTAATCCGATTGTTTGCGGCCCATGACACCGGGGGCCTCCGAGTCACCTCTCCAATCCAAAGGAATCGCCATGAAAGTCCAGTCTTACCTCTCGTTCGAAGGCCGCTGCGACGAAGCGCTCGGCTTCTACAAGAAGGCGCTAGGCGCCGAGGTCGTGCAGCTCATGCGCTACAGCGAAGCGCCTGCAGGAGCCCCTTCAGAGAACGCCGAAGCCGGTTGTGCCGGCGGCACACCCGATGCAAACAAGGTGATGCACGCGGTGTTCCGCATCGGCGACACCGAGCTGATGGCCTCCGATGGCCGCTGCTCGGGACAGGCGAAGTTCGAGGGCATCATGCTCGCGCTCACCGCCAACACCGACACCGAAGTCGTCAAGTGGTTCAACGCACTCGCCGAAGGCGGCCAGGTCATGCAGCCGCTGGTGCCGACCTTCTTCACCTCGAACTTCGGCATGCTGACCGACCGCTTCGGCGTGGGCTGGCTGCTGGTCGTCGCGCACCCCACCTGATTCCCCGCACGCTCCAATCCATCTTCCGAAAAAGCTCCCGACATGCTCAAGAAAATCGCCCTCGTCATCGTGCTCGCGATCGCCGCACTGCTGATCTTCGCCGCCACCCGGCCCGACACCTTCCGCGTGGAACGCACTGCGCGCATCGACGCGCCGGCCGACAAGATCTTTCCGATGATCGACGACTTCCACCGCTGGAGCGCATGGTCGCCCTACGAGAAGCTCGACCCCGCCATGAAGCGCACCTTCGGCGGCACGGCGAGCGGCAAGGGCGCAACCTACGCCTGGGAGGGCAACGACAAGGCGGGCGCCGGGAGCATGGAGATCGTGGAGTCGACGCCTTCGTCGAAGGTCGCGATCAAGCTCGACTTCATCAAGCCCTTCGAAGGCCACAACACGGCCGAATTCACACTGCAGCCCCAGGGCAATGCGACGCAGGTCACCTGGGCCATGCATGGCCCCAGCCCTTACGTTGCAAAGCTCATGGGCATCTTCTTCAACATGGACCAGATGATCGGCAAGGACTTCGAAGCAGGCCTTGCCAATCTCAAGACGGCCACCGAAAAGTAACCCCACAAGGAAACCTCATGTCCCCCATCCACGCCTACCTCACGTTCGACGGCAACGCAGCAGAGGCCATGCGCTTCTATGAGAAGACGCTCGGCGGCACCATGCAGATGATGATGACCATCGGCGAAGCACCCGACACCGAGCAGTTTCCGCCCGAGGCGAAGAAGCGCATCATGCATGCCTCCCTGGCCTACGGCGACGGCATGCTCATGGCCTCCGACTCCATGCCCGGCCAGCCGTACGAAGGCATGAAGGGCTTCGGCGTTGCGTTGACGCTCGATACCGTCGCCGAAGCGCGCCGCGTGTTCGACGCCTTTGCCGACGGCGGCAAGGTCTCCATGCCCTTCGAGAAGACCTTCTGGGTCGAAGGCTTCGGCATGGTGACCGACCGCTTCGGCACGCCGTGGCTGATCAACGGCGGGAAGCCGCTGGTCTGACCCTTCCTCCCATCGCTCTACAGGAATTGCACTTCCCATGACCAACCAACTCGACAGCCGAAAGCGCTGGCTCGCATTGATGGTGCTGTGCCTCGGCGTTCTGATGATCGTGCTCGACACCACCATCGTGAATGTGGCGCTGCCCTCGATCCGTACCGACCTGGGCTTCACCGAGACCTCGCTGGTCTGGGTGGTGAACGCCTACATGCTGACCTTCGGCGGTTTCCTGCTGCTGGGCGGCAGGCTCGGCGACCTGTACGGCCACCGCCGCGTGTTCCTCGCGGGCCTGGTGCTGTTCACGCTGGCATCGCTGGCCTGCGGGGTCTCGACCTCGCAGGGCCTGCTGGTGGCGGCGCGCGCGGTGCAGGGCCTGGGCGGCGCAGTGGTCTCTGCCGTGTCGCTCTCGCTCATCATGAATCTCTTCACCGAACCGGCCGACCGCGCAAAAGCCATGGGCGTGTACGGCTTCGTGTGCGCGGGCGGCGGCAGCATCGGCGTGCTGCTGGGCGGCCTGCTGACGAGCACGCTGAGCTGGCACTGGATCTTCCTGGTGAACCTGCCAATCGGCGTGGCCGTGTACGCGCTGTGCGTGGCGCTGCTGCCCAGCGCGCGCGGCCATGCGCATGGCGAGAAGCTCGACGTTGCGGGCGCCATCACCGTCACGCTGTCGCTGATGCTCGCGGTGTACGGCGTGGTCAACGGCAACGAGGCCGGCTGGGGCTCCACGCAAACGGTGAGCCTGCTCGGCGCGGCCGTGGTGCTGTTGGCCATCTTCATCGGCATTGAGTCGCGCGTGCAGCATCCGCTGATGCCGCTGGGCCTGTTCAAGCTGCGCAGCGTGTCGGTCTCCAACGTGGTCGGCGTGCTGTGGGCCGCGGCAATGTTCGCGTGGTTCTTCATCTCGGCGCTGTACAT
Organism: Variovorax sp. YR634; assembly: GCF_900106655.1. NCBI lineage: Bacteria > Pseudomonadati > Pseudomonadota > Betaproteobacteria > Burkholderiales > Comamonadaceae > Variovorax > Variovorax sp. YR634. The sequence goes on along the minus strand of NZ_FNOL01000015.1, from coordinate 125,046 downwards.
GCAGCTGGTGCTGAACTACACGCCCATGCAGATCGGGCTGGCCTTCCTGCCGGCCAACGTGATCATGGCGGTGTTCTCGCTCGGCCTCTCGGCCAAGATCGTGATGCGCTTCGGCATTCGCAAGCCACTGGCCGCCGGGCTCTGGCTCGCGGCCATCGGGCTGGCACTGTTCGCGCGCGCGCCGGTCAACGGCAGCTTCGTGACCGACGTGCTGCCCGGGATGATGCTGCTCGGCCTCGGCGCGGGCATGGCCTTCAACCCGGTGCTGCTGGCGGCCATGAGCGAGGTGAGCCCGTCCGATTCGGGCCTGGCCTCGGGCGTGGTCAACACCTCTTTCATGATGGGCGGCGCGCTGGGCCTGGCCGTGCTGGCCAGCGCCGCGGCAGCGCGCAGCGCATCGATGGAAGCGGCCGGCGCGCAGATGCCGCTGGCCCTCACCGGTGGCTACAACCTTGCGTTTCTCGTCGGCGCCGTGTTCGCGGCGGCGGCGGGTTTGATCGGGGCCTTGCTGCTTCGCACCGTCATGCCTGGGCAAATGGAGAACAACGAAAAGGCTGACGGAAAAGGAGCACCCCGGGGGACGGCGGCATCGTGAGCGGCAACACGCCATGCAACCGCCGGTTTTCTTTCTTCAACGGTTCCACTCTTTATTCAGGAGAACACCCATGGCTCGTTATGTAGACGGCTTCATCGTCGCCATTCCCACCGCCAACGTCGAGGCCTACCGCAAGCTGGCGCGCAAGGCCGGCAAGGTCTGGATGGAATACGGCGCGATCGAATATGTGGAGTGCATCGCCGACGACGTGAAGCCCGGCAAGCTGACCTCGTTTCCGCAGAGCGTGAAGCTGAAGACCGACGAGACCGTGGCCTTCTCGTGGATCGTCTACAAGTCGCGCAAGCACCGCGACACGGTGAACGCGAAGGTCATGGCCGACCCGCGCATCGCGGCAATGGACCCGAAGACCATGCCCTTCGATGCCAAGCGGATGATCTTCGGTGGCTTCAAGAGCATCGTCGAGCTCTGACCTCGCCCGACACGCTCAGGCCAGGAAGCCGTCATAGACGAGCTTCAGGCCCGTGAGCAACATGCCCAGGTACACGAAGCGATAGAACCACGTCGCATCGATGCGCCGCGCGATGCGGATGCCGACCCACACGCCGAGGGGCGCGAGCGGCATCAGCACCAGCGACGTGGCCAGCGTGCGAAAGTCGAGCAGGCCGAGCCACGCATAGGGAATCCACTTGCTGAGATTCACCACGAAGAAGAAGTAGGCCATGGTGGCCGTGAAGACCACCGGCGTGAGCCGCAGCGGAATCACATAGGCATTAATAGGCGGCCCGCCCGCATGCGCGATGAAGCTGGTGAAGCCCGAAACGGTGGTCAGCACCGCGCCCACACCGCGCGAAGGCAGCGGGTCGTTGGGCTTGGGCGGAAGCAGCAGGCGCTGCGCCAGAAACAGCAACGTGAACACACCGACGATGCCCGCCACCGTGTGCGCCGACAGCATGCGAAACAGCAGCGTGCCGATCACCGTGCCCAGCAGCCCGAACGGAATCAGAAACTTCAGCAGCGAGCGATCGAAGTCGCGCCGGAACGCCGCCAGGCCCAGCACGTCCATCAGCAGCAACAGCGGCATCAGGATGGCGGCTGCCTGCGGCACCGTGACGGCCAGCGCCATCATCGGCACCGCGAGCGAACCGAAGCCCGCACCGAAGCCGCTCTTGCTGATGCCGAGCAACAGCACGGCGGGAATAGCGACCGCATAGAAATGCGGGTCGGTGATGAGGGGAAAGGCCATGGGCAGAAGAAGCGCAGAAAAAAGCCCACCGGGGCGGCGGGCTTCGCTAGCGTAGCAGGCCTTTAGATTGGGGCGCGCTCACGCCGACGGGGTACCTTGCTCCGCGAATGTCCCCCGGCCTTCGGCCTCCTCCTTTATTTCGCTGCGCAAGGCACCCCATCGACGTGATCGTTCAGCGCAGTCGTTGATCGGCCAGCACGACAGCCGCGTCCATGTGCGAATGGCACCGGGTGCTCCCCGCAGCGAAATAAAGGAGGAGCCGAAGGCGGGGGACATTCGCGGAGGGGAGTACCCGGTGTCATTCGCACGCACCCCGAACACAACACACAGCCGAGCAACCGAAACGATCTACTCCGGCTGAATACCCAGCTCACGCACCGTGCGACTCCAACGCTCCACGTCCTTGCGCACCAGCGCGTGCGTGTCAGACTGCGACAGCGCGAGCGGCTTGCCACCGGCCTTCACGAACGAATCCATCACCTCAGGCATTGCGATGACCTTTGCAAGCTCGGCACGCAGTCGCTCCAGCACCGCCGGTGGTGTCTTCGCCGGAGCAAAGAGGCCGAACCACGATTCAAGCTCCAGCTTCGCCACGCCAGTCTCGCCAATGGTGGGAACGTCAGGCTGCGTCGGCAGCCGCGATGCACCCGACACCGCAAGCGCTTTCGCGTTGCCAGCCACCACCTGCGGCCGCGCCGTCGGCGAAAGATCGAAGAACAGATCGACCCGCCCACCGAGCAGATCCTGATACGCCGCCTGCGCACCGCGATACGGCACGTGCGTCAGCTCCACACCGGCCTGCTGCCACAGCGCCGCCGCGATCACATGCTGTCCAGAACCGTTGCCCGCCGATGCGTAGTTGAGCTTCTTCGGGTTGGCTTTGGCAAACGCCACCACGTCTTTCAGCGTGGCCTGCGGCAGGTCTTTCCGCGCCATCAGCGTGTAGCTGTAGGCCACGGCCAGCCCCAGCGGCTCGAAGTCGCGCAGCGAGTCGTAGGGCAGGTTCTTGTACAGCCCCATGTTGAGCGCGAGGTTCGACACCGAGCCGACCAGCAGCGTGTAGCCATCGGCCGGCGCCTTGGCGACGAAGTCGGTGCCGACCACCGTGCCGGAACCCGAGCGGTTGTCGACGATCACGGGCTGGCCCAGTGCGCGCGACAGACGCTCGCCAAGCAGCCGGCCGACAAAGTCGAAGCCGCCGCCGGGTGGCTGCGGCACGACGAGCTTGAGCGGCTTCGCAGGCCAGTCTTGTGCAAGCACGAGTTTCGGCATGGCGAGCATCGCCAGCGCCGCAGCCATGACGCTGCGGCGGTCGAGTGTGGTGTCCATGGCCGTTCAGCGCTCGAGTGCGCCGCCAGCGAGCCAGCGCGCGCCGCGCTGGTACAGCGCCTCCGCCGCCGGCCCCTTGAGCATCGGCATGTCCAGCTTCACCGTGTAGCCGATGCGCTGCTGGATGTACGCAAGGTGGCGATAGCCTTCGGGCAGGTCGGCCAGCACGGCTGCATCGAGCTTCACCGTGGCGGCAGGGTCCACCGGGTCGATGCGGTCCTTCTCGTAGATCGGCTGGCGGTGCAGCAGCGTCCATTCGCCGCCATGCTTTTCCACGAAGTCGTAGAAACGGCCGGTGCACACCACATCGCACAGCACGCCCTCGACCATGCCGCGCTGCGAGATGGTCATCTTGGTCTGCGCGATGGCGCGCTCGTCAGCCACCTCGACGGCCGAGCCGCCCAGAAAGTGCAGGATGCTCACGCCCTTGGCCCAGCCCTCCTGCGTGACGCGGATGAACTCGGTGTACGGGCCCTGGAACCAGGTGGCCATCATCACGCCATCGGGGTGCCACACAGTGGCGAAGCGCTCCCAGTCGCCAGCGTCACGCCACACGGCCCAGCGCTCGATCATCCGGCGGATCAGCAGCTCCTGCTGCAGGGTGTCTGTCATTTGCGTTGTCTCCTTCATTGTTTTTTGTTTGGATCAGGCAGGCTGCTTCAACGGGTTGAGCACGAAGTCGAAGTCCAGCCGCCAGCGGCCGTTGTCCTGCTTCTTCCATGGCGCGACCAGCGACTGCCGCACCGCGAACACCGCGTCGGAGTCGAGCCACTGGTCGCCGTCGCGGAACACGTGGGTGATGAGCCGTTCGTAGCCCGGCGCCTCGATCTTGAAATGCAGATGCGCGGGCCGCCATGGGTGGCGTTTGGTCGCACGCAGCAGGTCGCCCACCGGCCCATCGACCGGGATCGGATAGGCCTCGGCCAGCACGCTGCGGAAGTGCAGCGAGCCATCGGCCGCAGTGCGCAGGCGACCGCGGTTCTCTGCGTGATCCAGCCCTTGGTGTTGCACGTCGTAGTGGCCGCCTTCGTCGGCCTGCCACACGTCGACCACCGCATTGGCCACCGGCTCGCCGTCGAGTCCACGCACCGTGGCGAACACGTCGCAGGGCGCGCCTACAGCGCCGTTGGCCACGTCGTCGCCGTGCTCGTACTCGGGCGCGCCCTCGAAGTAGAAGGGGCCGAACACGGTGGCCTCGGTGCAGCCGGCGGGCTTGTCGTTGTTCATCGCGATGGTGAGCATCGACAGGCCCAGCACGTCGGACAGCAGGATGAACTCCTGCCGCTTGTCGTCGCACTTCTGGCCGGTGGCGGTGAGGTACTGGATGCCCTGGAACCACTCTTCCTCGGTGAGCTTCACCTCGCGGGCGAAGGCGTGCAGGTGCTGCACCAGGCTGGTCATGATCTCGTGCAGGCGCGGGCTGGGGGTATCGGCGAAGCGCGCGAGCACGGCCTGGGTGATGTTGTCCTGGTTGAGGTTGCGCATCGTGGCTGTCTCCATGTTGTCTCGGCGCACTGTAGGCCGCACGCCGCTCACACGAAAGCACCAGGGCGCAAATGATTTTTCCGCCCAGCGGAACGGTCGAGCCTGCCCTGCGCCAAAATCGTCCAGCCCTGAAAAACAAGCCCGGAGACACCACCCCATGGACCGCTGGACCGAAATCGCCCTGCTCGTGCAGATCGCCGATGCCGGCAGCCTGAGCCGCGCGGCCGAGGCGCTGGGCCTCTCCAACGCCGCCGCGAGCCGCCACCTGAGTGCGCTCGAAGAAAGGCTGGGCGCGCGGCTGGTCGAGCGCAATACGCGCCGCCTGTACCTCACCGACACCGGCCGCGAGTTCTGCGGCCGCGCCCGCACCATCCTGGCCGACCTGGAGGACGCCGAATCGACGGTGAACGCCACCGCGCTCAATCCCACCGGCGTGCTGCGCGTGACGGCCTCGCTTTCTTTCTCGATCCATCACATCGCACCGCTGCTGCGCGAATACACGCAGCGCTACCCGGGCGTGACGGTGCACGTGGAGGCCGCAAACCGCTACTTCGACCTGATCGACAACAACATCGATGTGGCGATCCGCACGCGCGAGTACGAGCCCGATTCGAACGTGACGATCCGCCGGCTCGGCGAAACGCGGCGCATCCTGGCGGCATCGCCGCGCTACTTTGCGCAGCACGGTTTTCCGAAGACGCTGGACGAGCTGAAGCAGCACAAGCTGCTGATCTACACCTACGCCAACAACCCGAACGAGCTGCGCTTCAGCCGTGGCGGGGAGACGCACACGGTGTCGGTGACGGGTCTGCTCGAATCGAACGACGGCCAGGTGCTGCGCGCCGCCGCGCTCGACGGCATGGGCATCCTGGTGCAGCCGACCTACATCGTCTACGAAGACATCGTGGCCGGCCGGCTGGTGCCCACGCTGGACGACTGGGACCTGCCACACCTGACCATCAACCTGGCGTACCCGAGCCGCAAGCACCTGTCGGCGAAGGTGCGCAGCTTCATCGACTTCATGGCGGCGCATTTCGCAAAAATGGACTACGAAAGAAAGTGGACAGGCCACTTCGGCAGCCACTGACCGGGCAAAACGGCCTTTCGCCAAAACATGTGCGTAAACGCACATCCCGCATTTCGGCGGCCTCGCAAACTGAAACCGCAACCGTCGCATTCCGCGGCGGACCACCGTTTTCCACCAAGCAAGGATCTGCCATGAACACCCAGGCCGCAGCCGCCAACACCCCGCGTGCGCCGATCGCATCGCCGCTTTCCGCCCTCTCCCCCGCCGCGCTGGACGATTCCGGCAAGCTGCTGATTCGCGTGACGATCGGCTTCCTGGTGCTGCTGCACGGCATCTTCAAGCTGTCGGCCGGCGTGGGCTTCATCGGCGGCATGCTGGCCAAGGCCGGGCTGCCGGGTGGGCTGGCCTACCTGGTGTACGTGGGCGAAATCGTCGCACCGCTGCTGATGATCGCGGGCGTCTTCACCCGCGCGGCCGCCGCCGTGGTGGTCATCAACATGCTGGTGGCCTTCGGCCTCGTGCACATGGCCGACCTGTTCTCGCTGACCAAGCAGGGCGGCTGGGCGCTGGAACTGCAGGGCCTGTACCTGTTCGGCGCGCTGACGGTGGTGCTGCTGGGTGCCGGCCGCTTCTCCATCGGTGGCGTCAAGGGTCGCTGGAACTGAGCGTCTTCCGGCTCAGCCGGCGTCGCCCCTGACCTGCGAAACCATCAGCTCCAGGCGGGCGACGTCGGCCACCAGCAGGGCCTTGTCGTCCTTGCGCAGCACGCCGCCGCGCACCAGCACGTTCAGTTCGCGGGTGACCTGCTCGCGGTTGGTGCTGATCTGGCTGGCCAGCGCCGCGTGCTTGGGAGCCGGGTCCAGCCGGGCCTGGTTGCCGACGATACCGGCGGTGCGGGCCAGGCGCAGCAGTTCGGCATGCAGCCGGTTCTGCACGCCGAGGGTGCTCAGGTCGATGACGCGCTCCGACAACTGCCGCACTAGCGACACCAGCCGCAGCATCACGCGCTGGGCCACAAGCGGCTCGTCGTGCAGCAGGGTCACGAAGGCAGCGCGGTCGAGGCTGGCGACCACGCTGGGTTCGAGCGTGACCACGTCGGCGGAGCGCGGGCCGCCGTCGATGGCGGCAATGTCGCCGAAGTGCTCGCCGGCTTCGGAATCGCGGAAAGTCACCTGCCGGCCGTTGGCCGAGTAGGTCGTCACCCGCACCCGGCCCGAGACCAGCAGGAACAGGTCGCCCTGCTGCTCGGCGCGCAGCAGCAGGGGCTTGCCGGCTTCCACGCTGTGCCACAGGCATTGCTGGGCCAGCAGGTCCAGGCGCTGGTCTGAAAGGCCTTCGAGCAGCGCGATCTGGCGCAGCGCGAGGCTGGAGCGGGGGGTGAGTTCAGGTTTGGCCATGCCAGGGCTAGGTAGGGGCGCGCGGATTATGCTCGGGTGCCGCTTCGAACCCGTTCATGGACAGACGTTCCCCTCACGCTCCCCCTTTTTCCCTGAGACCGCCGACACGGCGCAATCTCCGCTGGGCGAGCGGGCTGGTGCTGATGGCCTACATCACGGCGCATCTGCTGAACCATTCGCTGGGCATCTATTCCTTTGCCGCGGCCGAGACCGTGCTGCGCGGCGTGCAGAAGTTCTGGCACAGCCTGCCAGGCACCGTGCTGCTGTACGGCGCGGCCGCCACCCACCTGGCGCTGGCCGTGGTCGCCCTGTGGGAGCGCCGCACCCTGCGCATGCCGCCGCTCGAAGGCCTGCGCGTACTGCTGGGCTTTGCGCTGCCGCTGCTGCTGGCCACGCACCTCACTGCCATGCGCGGCGCCTACCTGGCCTATGGCATCGAGGGCTCGTATGTGCGCGTGGTCTGGGGGCTGTGGGACTGGCAGGGCGCGGCCGCACAGCTGCTGATGATGCTGGCGGCCTGGGTCCACGGCTGCCTGGGCCTGCATTTCGCACTGCGGGCGCAGCCGGCCTGGCGACGCTTTTCCTACCTGCTGCTGGCCATTGCGGTTGTGCTGCCGCTGGCGGCGGCGATGGGCTTCGTCTCCATGGGGCGCGAGTTCCAGTGGAGCGGCGTGCCGCCGACCGTGCTTCCCACGCCCGAGCAGGGCAAGGCGCTGAATACGGCCGAAGGCAACATCAAGTGGTTCTACGGGCTGGCGCTGGTCGCGCTACTGGGGGCGCGCTGGGGGCGCAACAGCTTTGCGCGCTGGTCGCGGCAGCCATCGGTCACGCTGCGCTACCCCGGCCGCACGGTGCAGGTGCCGCGCGGCTGGAGCGTGCTGGAAGCGAGCCGCTCGCACGGCATCGCTCATGTGTCGATCTGCGGCGGACGGGCGCGCTGCTCGACCTGCCGCGTGCGCGTGGCCGGCCCGGTCGAACACATCGGCGAACCCGGTCGCGACGAGCAGCGCACGCTCGAACGCGTGCGCGCGCCGGCCGACGTGCGCCTGGCCTGCCAGCTGCGCCCGCGCGGCGACGTCGAGGTCACGCCGCTGTTCGCGCCGCTGCCCAATGAAGGCCGGCCCGCGCCGGTCGGCAGCTTCGGGCGCGAGCGCGACGTGGCGATCCTGTTCGTCGACCTTCGGCGCTGGTCAGGCCTGTCGGAGCGGCAGTGGCCCTTCGATCTGGCCTATGTGCTCGACCGCTACTTCGCCACCGTCGGTGCGGCGGTGCGCGAAAGCGGCGGCGTGCCGAACCAGTTCATCGGCGACAGCGTGATGGCGATCTTCGGGCTCGAATGCGACCTGCCCACCGCCTGCAGGCAGGCACTGCACGCGACGGAGCTGATCGGCCAGCGCATGGATGCATGGAGCGAAGGCTTCGAGGCGCAGTTCGGCCAGCGGCTGGAGTTCGGCATGGGCCTGCATGCGGGCCGTGCGGCGGTGGGTGAAGTGGGCTATCTGGAAACCACGACCTTCACGGCCATCGGTGAAGTGGTCAACACCGCGAGCCGGCTGCAGGACCACTCGAAGACGGCCGCATCGCGCCTCGTCGTCTCGCTGTTCGCGGCAGAGCAGGCCGGCGTTGCGAATGCCATGGGTGCGGTCGAAACGCTCACCGTGCGCGGCCGCTCAGAGCCTCTTGCGGTGCTCTACGCGCCGCACGCCGCCGCTCTTCCGTAGTTGCCGAAAGCGGTGCGCAAACGCACAGCGCCAACCACGATGCGGTTTCACACTGCATTCCGTGGCAACGACGAATGTCCGCCGCCCACACTGACAGTCAAAGGGACTCGCATCATGAACACCAAGCAACTCATCGCCATCTCCGCCGCCGCATTCGCCATGCTCGGCGCGGCAGGCGCGCACGCTGAAACCTACGAAGGCGTGCACGCCATCACCTCGTCCGCCAGCCGCATGGACGTGCAGGCCGAAGCCGTGGCTGCCGCGCGCGCCGGCAACTCCTACTCCGACAGCGCCGCTGAAGGCACTGTGGCCGTCAACTCCACGCTCGACCGCAATGCGGTGCGCGACCAGGCCGTGGCCACCGCTCACGACCCGCTGCAAAGCCTGGACCGCCGCGCGTTCTACCGCGACCAGGTGCCCTCGGCCTACAGCAAGCCGACGGTGTCGTTCACGCGCCAGGCCGGCCTGTAAGCGGCGACGCGGCCCTGCCGCAAATCAGGGCCGCACACCTTCCCATGCGTTCTGCAGCAAGGCACGAATCGCATCGCGCTCCAGAGGGCGCGGATTGGGGTACTGGTTCTTCAGCGCATGCTCGCAGGCCAGGTCGAGATCGGATTCCTTCATGCCGATGTCGCGCAACGCAACCGGCGCACCGTTGTCGCGTGCAAGGTCGTACACGGCTTGCGCGGCAGTGCTTCCTCCAAGCGCCTGCGCGATACGCGCCATGGCCTGCGGCGCCGCTTCGGCGTTGTAGGCCAGCGCATGCGGCAGCACGATGGTGTGGGTCTCGGCATGCGGCAGATTGAAGCTGCCGCCCAGCGTGTGGCACAGCTTGTGGTGCAACGCCATGCCGACATTGCCGAGCACCGTGCCGCAGAGCCAGGCGCCATAGAGCGCGTCGCTGCGGGCACTCGCATCCTTGGGCGTGGCACGGATCGCCGGCAACGCGCGACCCAGTGCTGCAATGCCTTCCTGCGCCATCAGGTCCATGATCGGATTCGAATCGACCGCGTAGAGCCCTTCGGCCGCATGCGCGATGGCGTTGATGCCGCTGGTCACGCTCATGCCCACGGGCAGACCCAGCGAAAGCTCGGGGTCGTAGATGACGGTGCGCGGCAGCACCTTGAAATCCTTGCCCGTCTTCTTCATGCCGGCTTCGGTGATGCCGTAGATCGGCGTCATCTCGGAGCCCGCGTAGGTTGTAGGGATGGCGAGGATCGGAAGGCCCGAATCGAGCGCGATGGCCTTGCCCAGCCCGGTGGTGGAACCGCCCCCGATGGCCACGGCGCAATCCGCGCCCAGCCGGGCGGCCACTTCCCGCGCCTCACGCGCCGTTTCGATGGGCACGTGCATCACGGCACGGTCGAACACACCGGCCGCGTGCGCGCCCAGCATGTCGGCCACGCGCTCGGCCTGCGGGCGCTGCTCGGGCGTGGACAGCACCAGGGCCCGGCGCGCACCTAGTAGGTCGATCTCGCGCGCCAGGTGCTGCAGCGAGCCCGCGCCGAACACCACCCGCTGGGGCACGCTGGTGTAGACGAACGATGGTGTGGTCATGGCTTTTCCTGTCTGTCTCTCGAATGTTCATGAACGGCCGATGCCGGGCATCACGATACGCCGACGGCCCGCCGGGCGAGTGTCCCGCCGGGCCGCCTACTCATTCAACGACAGGAACGGAAAGGAGTTTTCCGCTCAGCCCCGATTGCCAGCAGCCCTCTCGCCAGCGCCCGCCTGAACGATGAGCAGCAGAAAGCCGCCGGCCATGGCCACGTTCTTCAGGAAATTGTTGAGCTGCGCGTTGAACTGCGCCGCGTCGGCGGCCCAGAACGCATGCGCTGCGAAGGCCGTGGCCAGCGTGAACAAGGCCAGCGCGCCGGCAACCCATTGCACGCGCCAGCCGGCGATCAGCAGCAGCCCGCCGCCGATCTCGAGCGCGATGGTCAACGGCAGCACCACGTCGGCCAGCGGGATGCCGAGCTTGGCGAAGTAGCCGAGCGTCGCTCCATAGGTCATGAGCTTGCGCACACCCGCGACCAGGAAGATCACCGCCATCAGCACGCGGGCGGCCACGGTCCAGCCGCGAAAGGGTTCGTTTGTCGTCATGTCGTTTCCTTGAATTTCACGCGGCCTTCTCGTCGCCCAGGCAGTTGGCGGCCGTCCAGCCGTAGAGCCATTCGAGCGCGTCGTAGAAGCGCTCCTGCGGCCTGCCCGTCCACATGCTGTTGCGCACCAGCCGCTCGACGCCCTTGGCGTGGTAGATGCGGCCCATCTCGCGGGCCGAGAGCACGACACGCGCGGTGCGGGCAACGCGGGAGCGTTCGTATAAAGCCAGCGCGCGCGGCCAGTCGCCCTCTTCGCGGCGCAGCGCGAGGCCCAGCGTCACGGCGTCCTCGCAGGCCATGCACGCGCCCTGCGCCAGGTACTGCACCATCGGGTGCGCCGCATCGCCCAGCAGCGTGGCGCGGCCGAAGGTCCATTGCTCGATGGGATTGCGGTCGGCTGTCGAATAGCGCTTCCACGCCTTCGGAATGCGCAGCAGCTGCTGCACCTGCTCGCAGGTCGGGCGGAAGTAGCGCTGCACCTCGGCTGGGTCACCGTCCATCGAACCCCATTCCTCAGGCTGGTCGCTATGGAAGGTGACGGCCATGTTGAACTTGTCGCCGCCCTTCAACGGGTAGTGCACCAGGTGGCAGTTGGGCCCGACCCAGATGCATGGCGCGGTGAAGCGCAGCGCCTCGGGGAAGTCGGCCGTGTCGATCACGGCACGAAACACCACATGGCCCGATACGCGGATGCTGTCGCCCACGTACTGTTGGCGCACCGCCGAGCGCACGCCGTCGCAGCCGATCACGGCCTGGCCCTCGTGACGGCCGCCCTGTGCATCGATCAGCGTCACGCCTGCATCGTCCTGCTCGATGTGCACGACCTTGGTCGAGGTGAGGAACTCGATGCCTTCTGTCGTGGCCTTCACGCCTTCGAGCAACGCACCATGGATGTCGGCGCGGTGGATCACCGCATAGGGGTTGCCGAAGCGCTCGCGAAAGCGATCGGACAACGAGATGCTCGCCACGCGCTTCGCGTCGATGGCGTCGAACATCACCATCTCTTCGGTGTAGACCGCCTTGGCGCGCAGATGCTCGCCCACGCCCAACGCGTCGCAAGCCGCGAAGGCGTTGGGGCTGAGCTGGATGCCGGCACCGATCTCCCCGATCTGGCCGGCCTGTTCGATCACCTTCACGCGATAGCCCTCGCGCACCAGCGCCAGCGCAGCGGCGAGCCCGCCGATGCCGCCGCCGGCCACGAGCACGGGGCGGGTGTCTTTCACGGTGCGCATGTCACTTCAATCCGAACAGCTTGCGCGCGTTGTCGCGGCCGATCTTCTGGCGGTCGTTCTCGCTGATCTCGCACTTGTCGAACCAGCGGGCCGCGTCCTCATGCTTCTCGAACGGGTAGTCGACCGAATACATGATGCGGTCCGCCCCCACTTCGAGCATCGTCGACAGCAGCGTGGGCGTGCGGAAGTTGCCGCTGGTCGTGATGTGCACGTTGCTGCGCAGGTAGTCGCCGATTTCCTTGTCGCAGGGCATGCCGCGCCGGCCCTTTCGCAGGATGTGGTCGACGCGCCAGATGTTGAAGGGAATGCCCTCGCCGAAGTGGCCGAGGATCATCTGCAGATCGGGATGCCGGTCGAACAGGCCGCTCGACATGATGCGCAGCGCATGCAGGCCGGTCTCCACCGCGAAGGCCCAGGTTGGGCCGGTGAGCCAGTGCGCTCCTTCGTAGATGGGCTCGCGGCTCAGCAACGGGTCGCGCGGGTGCATGTAGAAGGGTTTCTTCAATGCAGCGGCGACGGCCCAGAAATCGGTGAAGCGCGGGTCGTCGTAATAGACGACGGTGTTCTCGTCGCCCACCTGCGAGAAGCCGTTGACCAGGAAGCCGTGAAAGCCCAGCTGCGTCACGCAACGCTCCAGCTCGCGCGCGGCCGCCTCAGGGTCTTGCATGGGCAACGCCGCGAACCCACCAAAGCGCGTGGGATGGCGCTTCGTCTGCTCGGCCAGCAAGTCGTTGGCGCGCTGCGCGACTTCGACGGCGCGTTTCGCATCGGGAATGGCCTGCACCGCCGGCGAGTTGAGCGAGAGGATCGACAGTTCGGTGCCCCACTCGTCCATTTGCTCGATGCGCTGCTGCTCGAAGTCGAGCAGGTTGTTCTTCAGGCCCTGCCACACCTCGGGGCGGGCGTATACCTGCGAGTCGCCGATCGTCAGGTCGATCGCGAAATGCTCTTCGAGCGCTATCTTGTTCTTCATCGATGAATCACTCCGGTTTGATGTTGAGCTTGTCCAGCACGTCCTGCCAGGTCTTGCGGTCGTCGGCGATGTAGCGCGCCAGCTGTTCGGGGGTGCCAGGGCGCGGGTAGGTGCCCAGCTCGCGCGACTTGGCCACCACGTCGGGTAGCAGCAGCGCCTCGTTCATGTCCTTGTTGAGCTTCGCGAGCACCTGCGGGTCGACGCCCTTCTTCGCGATGACGGCGAACCAGCCGTGCGCCACCGCACCGGGCACTGTCTTGCTCGCGAGCGGGAACTGCTCCAGCCCGGCCTCGACGCGGTCGCCCATGCTGGCCAGCACGCGCATGCGCCCTCCCTGCACGTTGCCGGCGACCACGTTGTAGGTCTCGACCATCATCTGGGTCTGCCCGCCCAGCGTGGCCTGCATGGCCTGTGCACCGCCCGGGTAGTGCACTTCGAGAAACTGCGCGCCCGACTGCAGCCCAAGCAATGCCGAAGCCAGGTGCGGCGCGGTGCCGCGGCCGTTGTCTGCCACCTCGATGCCCTGCGGCTTGGCGCGTGCGGCGGCGATGAAGTCAGCGAGCGTCTTGTAGGGCGAATTGGCCGGCACCGCGAGCATGAAGGGCGCGACGGCCGCGAGCGTGACCGGCACGAAGTCGCGGTTGAAGTCGTAGGTCACGCCCTTGATGGTGCTGGGCGCCACCGAAATCGCCGAGCCCTGCACGAAGCCGAAGGTGTAGCCATCGGCAGGCGCAGCCAGGATCGCGTTCATGCCGATCACGCCGCTGCCGCCGGGCTTGTTGTCGACGATCACGCCCTGTCCCCACTTCTCGCCGAGCTTGGCGCCCACATGGCGGATCAGCACGTCGGGCGCCGACCCTGCGGGGAACGGCACCACGAAGCGCACCGCCTGCTGGGGCCACTTGGCAGCCGTTCCCTGAGCGTTTGCCAGCGGCATCGTTCCCAGGAAAGACAGTGCGATGGCGCATACGAGGGCAGCTCTGCGGGATGGCTTCAGGCTCATGATCGTCTCCGTATTTGCTTGATTATTCAAGTAATTGCGGCAGACTATATACTTGATTGTTCAAGCATGTCTAGATGAAAACCCTGCCCCAAGATCACGACCTCGAGAAGGCCATTCCCTTCCTACTGGCACGCGCCGGCGCGCGCATGGGCAATGCCTTTGCGAAGGCATTGAAGCCCTACGGACTCAGCCTCAGCGAATGGCGCGTGTGTGCGTCGCTGCAGCACACGCCGCGGCAGACACTGTCTGAACTGGCCACGCACGCGTCGACCGACCTGTCGGCGCTGTCGCGCATCGTCGACCGGCTGGCGGCGAATGAACTGGTGGCGCGCGAGAAGTGCGACACCGATAAGCGCGCGGTGCGCATCGCGCTCACGGAGCGCGGCCTCGCGCTGACCTGCGAGCTGATTCCGCTCGCGCAGCACTACGAGGCGGTGGCCACCTCGGACTTCAGCGCGGCGGAAGTGAAGACGCTGCGCGCGATGCTGCTGCGCCTGTACGCCAACGCGACGCCGCTGGCCTGAGCTAGGCCGGCGAGACCTGCACCGTCGAATCCTGGCGGCTCTCGGTGATCGCGAAGCGCACCGGCAGAAAGCGCTCGATCACCGCGCAGTTGGTGCGTGTGTGCTCCGTCACCTCGCTGCAGGTAAAGGCGCAGGCCTTCTTGCTCTGCCACGCCGCGAGCGCCAGCAGCAACGCCAGCTGATCCGCAAGGTGCGGGCCGACCGCGGCTTCGCTCTTCTGGAACGCGCGCAGCTCCTTCACCAGACCGTGCGCCACCTGCTCGGCGCTCAGCGACTTCTCGCCGAAGGCCGTGAAGACCTCGGTGACGTGCTCGTACGCCAGCGTGGCCATCAGCGCATTGCCGGGGCCTTCGTTCTGGCGCACCGTGCCGAAGCGCAGCTGCTCGCCAGACCAACCCATCGCGCCGCCCAGCGTGTCGAGCTCACGCGTCGGCACATGGCGCGGCAGGCCGGGCGCCAGGCATTCGGCGTAGTTCGACTGGTGCGCGCCGCGCGCCATCAGATCGAATGGCTGCAGCGCGCCGGCCGCCGGCACGATGGTCGCTTCGACCTCGCCGCCACCGGCCGGATAGAAGCCGCAGCGGCGCAGCGTCAGTTGCAGGTCCGCGCCCAGGCGACGCACCAGCGGTGCAAAGGCGCGCTCCAGGAAGTGGAACGGCGGCGCCATCGGGTTGTGCGTACCGCCGCTCAGATGCACACGGCTCGTCGCGCCAGCAAGCAGCAGCGGTGGCAGCACCGTCTGCAGCACCAGCATGCAGCTGCCCGCGCTGGCGATCGCGAAGCGGTACTCACCCGCGCGCACCGGGCCGGGCTGGAAGCGCAGCGACTGCGAACCCAGCTCCGCGCCTTCAACCTGCGCGCCACTGATTTCGGCAACCGCGTTCACGCACGCAAGGTGCTGGCGCATCAGCCCCGGCTTGGCGCGGCCCGCGCGGATCTTCTCGATGGTCAGCGGCTGGCCCGTGACCACCGACAGCGCGAGGCTGGTGCGCAGGATCTGGCCGCCGCCCTCGCCTTGCGAACCGTCGAGTTCAATCATGCGCGGCCTCCGTCTTTGCCTTCTCGAAGCGCAGCACCGTCTCGTACAGGAATGCATCGAGACCGGCCTCTTCGGCCTGCGGCAGCGGCGTCACCGGCTCCGCCGCATTGGCTGCCAGCTCGGATTCGATGAACGCATGGATGCCGGGCCAGCGCGGGCTGGTCGCGGCTTCGCCCGCGCGCATCTTCACTTCGAGCAGCGCGTTGATCTCGTCGATCAGCGCCGCATCGCGCACCGGGTCGAGCGTGCGCTGCGCCAGGTCGGCGAAGCGCATCGGCGGCACGCCGGGCTGCGAGCGGATCCAGCGCGCGGCCAGCAGCGGGCGCAGCACGTAGAGGTATTTCTTGTAGCGCACCTCGTCGGCCTGCAGGTGCTCGCGGAAGTTCTTCTTTGCCATCGAGCTGTAGTGGTGCCAGCCGCGCGCGTTGGAAAACACCGCCTCCGACAGGGCGCGGAAACGCGGCATCGCCACCACGTCGTCGCGGTACACGATGGGCGAGCGCAGCCATTCGAGCAGCGTCGGGTTCGACTCGCGCATCAGGCCTAGCGCCTTGCGCAGGTCCCAGCCGTTGATGTCGAGGTCGCCGCTGATCGGCACCTCGATCACGTCGCGGCGCGGCGTCACCGTGAGGTACCACGGCAGGCGGTTGACGTAGATGAAGCGCACGTCGTAGTCGCTGTCGGGCGAGGCAAAGCCCCAGCCGCGGCTGCCGGATTCGCAGGCGAAGAGCACAGTCACGTCGTGCTTCGCTTCGATGTCGCGCAGGGCCTCCATGATCTGCGCGCGCATAGCGGGCTCGATCGGGTGGGCGGAGCGCAGGAATTCTTCTTCGGTACTCATCTTCGATTCTTCTTTCTTCTTTTCTCTCGTCAGGCCCGCGTGACTGTCACCTTGCCGGCACTGTCGAGCTCGTACACGTCCAGGTCATTGGCCAGGAACGCATTGCCGCTGTAGTGCGCCTGCGTCTCGGCCATCAGCGCCGTCATACCCTCTTCGTTCTGGTGGCGCGCGCTGAAATGCGTGAGGATCAGGTTCGGCACTTCGACGATTTGCGCAAACTCGGCCAACAGGCGCGCGGAACTGTGCATCGGCCCGGGGCCGACCTTGTCGAGCGCGTCCTGCGTGAAGGTGGCTTCGTGCACCAGCAGTTGCGCGCCCTTGCAGGCATCGCGCAGCAGCGCGGGTTCGGCGTTGTCGCCGCCCAGCACCGCGATTGCCGTGTCCACCTGCGTGTCCGCGTAGTCGGCACTGCGAAGTACCTCGCCGTTGAAGGGCACGTCTTCGCCGGTCTGCAGCGCGCGCCATGCAGGGCCCGGCGGCAGGCCGATGGCACGCAGCGCATCGGCCTTCAGCCGTGAACGGCGAGTCTCGACCTGCACGCGGTAGGCGTGGCTGGGCACCCGGTGCCGCAGCACATGGCGGTCGATGCGCACGCCGGGCGCTTCGTATACCAGCGGCTGGTCTTCGAGATCAACGTGCTCCACCTCGTAGGGCAGATGCAGGTCGGTCAGCGCACGCGTGGCTTCGAACCACTCCCACACCGGCAGCGGCGCGATCAGCTTCAGCGGCTTCGTGCGCTTGCCCATGCCCGCGCTCGCGAGCAATCCCGGCAGGCCGTAGCAATGGTCGCCGTGCACATGCGTGATGCAGACGGCGACCAGGTCGTTCAAGGACAGCGACGTTTGCAGTACGCGATGCTGCGTGCCCTCGCCGCAGTCGATCAGGAACCAGTCGGCGTTGAGCACCGTCTGCACGGCGAGGCCGGAGACGTTGCGGTGGCGCGTGGGGGTGCCTGAGGAGGTCCCCAGGAAAGTCAGTTTCATCATCACGTCGATCGCTCCCTGTACATCAGTGCGCTTCTCGCGGCGTCCGCAGCGACCCGCTCCCAACCAAAGTATCGGCGTCCGCCTTCCGGACGGGCCGCCATGAACGCATGGAGCCTTGCGAGATTCTCCGCGCCTCCCCAACGACCGAGCGTCTGAATCGCTACGACACGCAGGCTCCACCACTTGCTTTGCAGTGCGGCTTCGATTTCGGCTTCGGCTTGCGCATTCGGCTTCGTTGCGCCCAACGCACGCAGGCGATCCGTCTGCTCGCGCAGAAGGTTCGCGCCCGGCCCGGTGTTCCGCAAGCACTGGCGACGCGCGCGGCGGCATGCAAGGCAACGCACCGCCCGGCTATCGATGGCGCCGTGCACTACCTCGTACCACCACTTCTGTTGCTTGGCGGTCCACACCTCTTCGGCACCGCAATCGCGGCAGGTGAAAGGGCGCGCTACGTAGAAGGCAGGCAGCATTCCATACGTGTTGTTATGCAGCTGCAAAACGAGCCGATCCGCCAGCTCCCGTCCAGGCGAGTATTCGTCGTCGGTCCGCAGCGGCCGGACATCCTGCGCGCGCAGGCGTGCAGCCTGTGCGACAGCGCGATTGAGGCGATGCGCCTTGATCTCGGCGCGGCGTTGTTTGTTGCTCTTCATTTTTCTTCGAACCTTCGTAATGCGACGCTACGAAGGCGGGCCCGCTTGTCGCGGACCCTTTCCCCTCCTACAGCATCACGTTCAACCTTTCACGCAAACAACCTGCTTGAGCGTGTAAACCACCTCCACCAGGTCTTTCTGCGCATCCATCACCGCGTCGATGTCCTTGTAGGCCATCGGAATCTCGTCGATCACGTCGGCGTCTTTTCGGCATTCCACGCCTTCGGTCGCGGCGATCTGGTCGGCCACGGTGTAGAGCTTCTTCGCCTTGGTACGGCTCATCTTTCGACCGGCGCCGTGGCTGCAGCTCATGAAGCTCTCGGGGTTGCCCTTTCCGCGCACGATGAAGCTCTTGGCGCCCATGCTGCCGGGGATGATCCCCAGCTCACCGGCCTTTGCGCTCACCGCGCCCTTGCGGGTGATGAGCACGTCTTCACCGAAGTGCGTTTCGCGGCTCACGTAGTTGTGGTGGCAGTTCACCGCTTCCACATGCGCCTCGAAAGGCTTGGTGATGACCTTGCGCACGGCCGCGACCACGCGCTGCATCATCACTTCGCGGTTCGCACGCGCGAACTTCTGGGCCCAGCCCACTGCACGCACGTAGTCGCCGAAATACTGGGCGCCCTCTTCGAAGTACGCCAGGTCCTGATCGGGCAGGTTGCGCTGGTGCAGCTCGGCGTCTTTCTTGGCAAGCTCGATGAAGTGCGTACCGATGGCGTTACCCACGCCGCGCGAACCCGAGTGCAGCATGAACCACACGGAACCCGCTTCATCCAAGCACACCTCGATGAAGTGGTTGCCCGTACCCAGCGTTCCCAGGTGCTTGTGGTTGTTGGTGTTCTTCAGGCGCGGGTAGGCTTCGCAGATCGCGTCGAACTCGTCCTTCAGCGCACCCCACGCCACGTCGGTTTCGTTCGGTGGCGTTTCCCACGAGCCTTTATCGCGGCCCATGCGCTTGGGGTTCGAACCGTGTGGCACGGCCTTCTCGATCGCGCCGCGCAGCGGTCCCAGGTTGTCGGGCAGGTCGTTGGCATGCAGCGTGGTCTTGCACGCCATCATTCCGCAACCGATGTCCACGCCCACCGCGGCCGGGATGATGGCCTTGAAGGTCGGGATCACCGACCCCACGGTCGCACCGATGCCGTAGTGCACGTCGGGCATGGCCGCAATGTGCTTGAACACGATAGGCAGGCGTGCTGCGTTCTCGAGCTGCTTCTGCGCTTCGGCTTCCACGGGCACGCCGCGGGTCCACATCTTCACAGGCACGCCGTTTTCGACTTCGTGGAGGTTGTAGTTCTGTTCCATTTCTTTTCTCTCTGTCTATCTATCTATTCTTTACGACCAACTGGTGGACACGGCGGGATTCGAACCCGCATCAATACGGCGACCATGGTTCTTGAGTCCGATGGCCCAGTCGACGATTGGAAACGCGCGCCAGTGACAGACCCGTCATCGGAGCCAGCACCTGCATCCTCAACCTTGCTCGTCAACCGACTTTCCCGCCGTACCTGGTCTTACCCAGGCTGCCGGCAATATCAACATTTTTGGCAGTGGCGCTCCCTTCTGTGCCTGCGTGCCCGAAACAAAAAGAGGTGACCAGGAGCGGCGGGTTGTGAACTGAGCTATCTGCCGAAACAGACCGGGACTCGGACCCGGGACCTTCATGGCCAAGACCATGACGCTCTTACCTGTAAACCCGCCTGCATTCACCTCAAAACAAAAAAGCAGCGACAAGAATCGACGAAACGGCGTGCTCTAACCACTGAGCTACGGTCTTCCGACCGGCGGGATTCGAACCCGCGACCACGAGATTAGGAGTCTGTAGTTCCGTCAGCATTCGCTGCAAAAAAAGAGTGCGACGAGGATGGCAAGACATGCCCACCAGCGAACTGGTGTTGGGGTTCGACCCCCGGGCGTCCAGATGTAGTCCTGCCTGCATTCGCACTTCAACCCTTTGCCCCCGTCCGGCGACTAACGTTCGATGTGAGGGAAACATGGTTGGATGTACTCACATCTGCATTCGCCGGACGACGACATCAATCAATTTCTCGGGTGGTGCCGCGAGCCGAGCCCGCGACACCCTCCTTTCTTTCAGATCGAGGTCTCCTCGATCACACCCACCCAGTGGTCGGCGCCCAGGCCACCCGCGGCATACACCGCCAGCAGCTTGAACACTTCGTCGCTGAAGCCGCCGATGTTCAGCACATCGTCACGCTCCTGCGCCTGGGTGGTCGCGTATGGCTGGATGTCAATGCAGACCATCCGGGCCTTCGGGTTGCGCTCCTTGAACGCCGCCCATTCCTGCATGGTCGCGGTACCGCGGCCACGTGCAGGGTCGGCCCACGATTCGTTGTCCGACACCAGCACCACCAGATCGGCTTGCGCCTTCTCGCGGTTCAGCAACGCCAGCGGCGCGCTGCACGAAGTACCGCCACCGCCCACCGCCGCCAGCCTGGCTGCGTTGGTCATCACCGAATCGCGAGGATTCAGCTGCAACGACACCACCTTCGTCTCGAAGGGCAGCACACGCGCATCCGCATTGCGGCGCAGCACAGCGGCAGCAACCAGCGCGGCCACGTCGATGCAGCGCACCGCAGTGGTCGCCGAGCCGCGGTGGCCCGTCACGGGCGAGCTCATCGAGCCCGACACATCAGGGCACACCACCACGCGGCCCTCGAACACCGGCACGTTGGCCAGCGCGAGTTCCATCGCGTCCTGCAGCGCTTCCTTCACCACGTGCGGCACCTCGGTGCCGGTTGCGGTGTAGGCCGCCATCAACTGGTACGGCAGCACGCGGGCCTTGGCCACCGCTTGCGGATCACGCAGCTTGGCAGCCACCGCTTCCGCGAGGCCCGGCAGTGCGAACACGCCGTGGCGGGCAAAGGTGTTCAGGTTCTGACGCACCATCTGCCACGAACCGCGCTGCGCGATCTGCGCCCATGCCTGCGTATCCAGCTCCAGTGCGGTCAGCATCTGGAACGGCACGTCGGGCACCTCTTGCGCACGGTCGCGCTTGAAGCGTTCGAAGGCCTGCGTCACCGGAGGCAGTGCCTCCAGCGCATACGGACGATCGATCAACCACGCAAACCACGCTGCGCGCCAGGCTTCGGCGGGCTTCGGGTGAACCATCTTCACCACGTCGGCCAGCGACGGCGTGTTGCCCACCGAGGCGTTCAACAGCTGCGCTTCAGTCGCTTCGAGCAGCCATTGCTGCACGAGCTTCTTCGGACGCGTACCGAGCGACTTGCGGCCCACCGCGCCGGAACGCAGCATCTGCACGAAGTTGCGCAGCATCTTGCCGTTGTCCACCACGCGGGGGAACACCTTGGCGAGCAGCGACACGTCGCGCACCGCCAGCGTGGCGGCCAGCAGCGCCGGCATGTCCTTCATGTGGCCGGCGCGGCGGGCGTACACGGCCGTCTTGGCCACGAACACCGGATCGACCTCGCGGGCCAGAGCCAGCACGGCGTCGAGTTGATCCTGCGCTTGTGCGTAGAAGGTGTTGTTCAGGCAACCGGTGGCTGCGAGTTGCGCCAGCTGGTGCTTGGGCGACAGCGCGTAGGCGGCACCGCCGGCTTCGTTGCGGGCTGCGGCTTGCGGCTGCAGTGCGCCGCGCAGGGTCTGGAAGAGTTGCAGGTTGGCCATTTGATTGCTCCTTGCGAGGTTCTTTTTGTTCAGTTGTTTTCTTGTGTGTGATCCTTATTGCAATGGGTGTGCCAGTGCTGGCCTGTTCGGCTTTGAATATTTCAAGTCCTTGATTTGGTTGAGCTTTTTTCACCTCAGACCTGATTGATCTCAAAAATCCCAAAAGACTTATCCAGTTTTCTTATAATTTTTGCTAGCTATTTAGCGAATAAATGAAAAAACCCATCGTCGTCATCGGCTTCCTCGGCACCCAGCTCGATGCCGGCCAAGGCGCGGGCCGCTGGAACAAGTGGCGTCCCACCGTCTCGCTCGCCCAGCACGAGGACATGGTCGTCTCGCGCATGGAGCTGCTCTACACGCTGCGGCACAAGGCGCTGGCGGAAGTGGTGAAGGCCGACATCGCCACCGTGTCTCCCGAGACCACCGTCAACCTCGTGCCGCTCGACCTTGCGGACCCGTGGGATTTCGGCGAGGTCTACACGCGCCTGTACGACTGGGCGCGCAGCTACAGCTTCGACACCGAGCGCGAGCAGTACTGGACGCACATCACCACCGGCACGCACGTTGCGCAGATCTGCATGTTTCTGTTGTCGGAATCGCGCGTGGTGCCCGGCGTGCTGGCACAGACTTCGCCGCCCAGGAAGCAGCGCGAAGGCGAGGCCGGCAAGTGCACGCTGATCGACCTCGACCTGTCGCGCTACGACGTGATCGCGCGGCGCTTCGATGCAGAGCAGCGCGATGCGGTCGCGTTTCTGAAGAGTGGTATCGCCACGCGCAACGCACGCTTCAATGCGCTGATCGACGAAATCGAACGCGTGGCCGTGCGATCGCGCGCGCCGATCCTGCTGATCGGTCCGACGGGCGCTGGCAAGTCGTTCCTGGCGCGGCGCATGTTCGAGCTGAAGCAGGCACGGCACCAGATGACGGGGCCATTCGTGGAAGTGAACTGCGCAACGCTGCGCGGCGACGGGGCGGCGTCCACGCTGTTTGGGCACAAGAAGGGCTCCTTCACCGGAGCGGCAAGCGAGCGCGCGGGCCTGCTGCGCACTGCGCACCAGGGCGCACTCTTCCTCGACGAGATCGGCGAACTCGGGCTCGACGAGCAGGCAATGCTGCTGAAGGCGATCGAAGAGAAGCGCTTCTTTCCAGTGGGCGCAGACAAGGAAGTGGAGAGCGATTTCCAGCTCATCGCCGGCACCAACCGCGACCTGCGCAGCGACGTGGCCGAAGGCCGATTCCGCGATGACCTGTTCGCACGGATCAACCTCTGGACCTACGACCTGCCGGGCCTCGCGCAGCGCCCCGAGGACATCGAGCCCAACGTCGATCACCTGCTGGCCATTCACGCAACGGAGAACCATCGCGTGGTGCGCTTCAACGCCGAGGCACGCGCGGCCTACCTGCGTTTTGCGCAGAGCGGCGAGGCGATCTGGAGCGGCAACTTCCGCGACCTGTCGGCGAGCGTGACGCGTCTGGCGACACTGGCCGATGGCGGACGGATTCCGGTGGCGCTGGTGGAGGCGGAGATTGCGCGGCTGCGGTGGCTGTGGAAGCACCAGGGGCCGTCGGCAGCCGCGGGCGGCGACGTCGATCTCGATGCGTTGCTCGGCGAAGCGCGCGCAGCAGCGCTCGACCTGTTCGACCGCCTGCAGCTCGAAGCGGTGGTGCGCGTCTGCCGGCAATCGCGCAGCCTGTCCGATGCGGGCCGCCAGCTCTTCCAGGCCTCGCGCGCGCAACGCAGCGTGGTGAACGATGCGGACAGGCTGCGCAAGTACCTCGTCAAGCACGGGCTCGACTGGGGCCAGATCGCCAACGCCTGAGCTATCCTCCGCCGCGATGGCCATCTCCGCATTCGCCGTGAAAGTCCCCGCTGCCGAGGCTCTTGTCGGGGACCTGCGCCGCCGCTACGACGCGACTGTCGCACTCGGCGTACCGGCGCACATCACAGTGCTCGTGCCTTTCATGGACCCTGCACTGATCACACCCGAAGTGCTGGAGCGTGCGCAGCAGGTTCTGAACAAGACGCCGTCGTTTGACTTTTCCCTGGCCAAGGTCGAGCGCTTCCCCGAAACCGCCTACCTCGCACCGGAGCCGGCCGCGCCCTTCATCGAAATGACGATGGCGCTCGTGGAAGCCTTCCCTAATTTCCCGCCGTACGGCGGCGAACACCAAGGCGTCATTCCGCATCTGACGGTGGCCCACGGCAACACGCTCGACGCGGATGCGGCAGCCGCCGAACTGCAGATTCGCCTCCTCGCATCTGGCGCCGTGCATGCGACCTGCACCGAAGTCACGCTGATCGAAAACTCGTCCGGGCGCTGGCAAGACATGCATGTCTTCCAGCTGCCCCAAGCCTCCACCCGATTCATGCGCAACGTCCTCTTCATCTGCAGCCGCAACCAGTGGCGCAGCCCGACCGCGGAACAACTCTGGCGCCGGCACCCGCTGATTTCCGCACGCTCCGCCGGCACGAGCCCGAACGCGCGGCACAAGGTGTCAGTCGACGACATCGAATGGGCCGACGTGATCCTCGTGATGGAAGAAAAACACAAGTCACGCCTGGTGGCCGAGTTCACGCGGATGCTGGAAGGCAAGCCGATCCATGTGCTCGACATTCCCGATGAATACAAATACATGGACCCCGAGCTGATAGAAGAACTCCAGCGCTCGGTCGGGTCCATCCTCGAAATCGATTGAACCCATGTCAGAAATCTACATAAGCACAGACGTCGAATCCGACGGCCCCATCCCGGGCCCGAACTCGATGCTCAGCTTCGGCTCGGCCGCCTACACGGCCGACAAGCAACTCGTCTCCACCTTCAGCGCCAACCTGCACACCCTGCCCGGCGCTGAGGCCGACCCCAAGACCGCTGCCTGGTGGAAGACCCAGCCCGAGGCCTGGGCCGCATGCCGCACCGATCTGCAGGACCCGGCTCACGCGATGAAGAACTACGTGAGCTGGCTCAAGGGCCTGCCCGCGCGGCCGGTGTTCGTCGCCTACCCGGCGGGCTTCGACTTTCTTTTTGTCTACTGGTACCTGATGCGCTTTGCGGGCGAGAGTCCGTTCAGCCACTCGGCGCTCGACGTCAAGTCGTTCGCCATGGCAATGCTCAAGCTCGACTACCGCGACAGCACCAAGCGCGCCATGCCGCGCCGCTGGTTCGACAAGCTGCCGCACACGCACGTCGCGCTGGACGACGCCATCGAGCAAGGTGCCCTCTTCTGCAACATGCTCGCGGAGAACCGCGCGGCCACCGCAGGCAGCAAGCAGACATGACGAACAGCGCTGTCCGCCGGTGGTGCAAGAAGCTGGCGCTGTGCGCGCTGCCGCTCATGCTGACGGGCTGCGTGCAGTCGATGTTCTATTACCCCGACAGCGTGGCCTATGAAACGCCCGACGTTCTGGGCCTGCGCTACGAGAGCGTGCAATTCACCAGCGCAGACGGCACGCGCCTGAGCGGCTGGTTCCTGCCCGCGGAGAACCGCCGGAACCCGAAGGAAGCCAAGGGCACGGTGGTGCACTTCCATGGCAACGCGCAGAACATGAGCACGCACTGGCGCTTCGCGGCCTGGCTGCCGAAGCAGGACTACAACGTGTTCGTGTTCGACTACCGCGGCTACGGCCAGTCCGAAGGCAAGCCTGAGCCCAAGGGCGTGTTCGAGGATTCCAACGCCGCGCTGAACTACGTGCGCTCGCGCAGCGATGTCGATGCGCAGCGGTTGTTCGTCTTCGGGCAGAGCCTGGGCGGCACCAATGCCATTGCGGTGGTCGGTGCGGGTAACCGGGCGGGCGTGAGGGCGGCGGCCATCGAGTCGACCTTCTATTCCTACTCATCGATTGCCAACGACAAGCTGTGGGGTGCGGGCATGCTGGTGAGCGACGAGTACGCGGCGTCGAAGTACGTGGCAGCCGTGTCGCCCATTCCGCTGCTGCTGATCCACGGCACGGCCGACCAGGTGATTTCGCCCACGCATTCGAGGCGCCTGCTGGCCGAAGCGCGCGAGCCCAAGCGGCTGATCGAAGTGCCGGGCGCCAGCCACCTCGAACCGATGACGGCCCTGCGGTACGGCGCCGCCTATCGCAAGGCGCTGACCGCGTTCTTCGAATCCGCGCAGCATCCGCTGCAGCAATGACGACAGCCATGAAGCATTTCGACGAAGCCGCCACCCGCGCACCGCTGAGCTTCGAGCGGCTGGTGCCCGCGCTGCACGCGGCCTTCGCGGCCGGAGCCCAGGTGCCTCCGCGCCATGTGCACGGCATCGAGACCGCGGGAAGCGACGGCAGCAGCAAAGGCACCGTGCTCATCATGCCGGCGTGGAGCGACGCGGGTTTCCTGGGCATCAAGACCATCAACATCTTTCCCGGCAACAGCGCGCGCGGCCTGCCCGGGCTGCATGCGACCTATGTGCTGTACGACGCGCACACCGGCGTGCCGCTGGCGATGATGGACGGCAACGAGATCACCGCGCGCCGCACGGCCGCGGCGTCAGCACTCGGGGCCTCGTTTCTGGCACGGCAGGACGCGCATCGGCTGCTGGTGCTGGGCACCGGCCGCATCGCGCGCATGCTGCCGGCCGCGCACGCGAGCGTGCGGCCCATCGACGAACTGTGGGTGTGGAACCACCGGGCCGAAGGCGCCGAAGCGCTGGCCGCGCGGTGGCGTGCCGAGGGCTGGAACGCGCGGGCAACCACCGACCTGGAAGCAGCCGTGCGCCGGGCCGACATCGTGAGCTGCGCCACGCTGGCCACCGCGCCGTTGGTGCGCGGCGAATGGCTGGCGCCGGGCTCGCACCTGGACCTGATCGGCAGCTTCACACCCGCGATGCGCGAGGCCGACGTGCTGTGCTTTGCAGGCGCGCAAACCTTCGTGGACACGGAAGAGGCGCTGCAGAAATCCGGCGATCTGCTCGACGCGATGGCCGCCGGCACGCTGCGCGCTGAAGAGGTCCGGGGTACGCTGGCCACGCTGTGCCGCGCGGAGCATCCGGGTCGCTCGGCCGCCGGAGAACGCACCGTGTTCAAGGCCGTCGGCAGTGCCCTGGAAGACCTGACTGCCGCCACCCTCGTGTGGCAATCGAGAGACATGATCTAAGCCTTATGGCCTAGTTTCTGACCGCCAAAGCCCCTTGGGGGCGGGTTTTTCCTACATCTGGATACGTCGTGTGGCCAATAGCGCACACGGCGCATCGCGGATATCGTGCTCCTCACACCATCGACTGGGGGGACCACGTCATGCTCAGCACCGACCACAAAGCCAACATCCTCCACAAGGCCGGATACGCCGTGCCGGCCAAGCCGGGAAGTGCCGACAGCATCTACCAGACGGCCCAGTGCTGGGAGAAAGCGATCGACACGCTCTACGTGTCGTACTCCGCCAGCCGGGCTGCCAAGAGCCTGCGGGATGCGGAGGAAGCGCGCATGCTGGCCTTGCTGCAATTGCGCTCGACCAAGGCCTACGCCTGAGCGTTCACGCTGCCTGCTGGCGGTCGCGCAGGTAGGCAAGGATCAACCTGACAAGTTCGCTTCTGAGCGCGGGCAAGCCCAGGTCGCCACGATGCGCCGCCGCGTGGACGACCCCTTCAACGGCGGATGAGAGCACGCGGGCGGCCGTCTCGTCGTCACCAGCGGCACCGCTCGCGCTCGCGGCGATCAGCGCCCGATAGCGTCGCTGGTATTCCGCCTCGAACTCCGCATAGCTCGACCGCGCCACGAGCGGCACCTCGTCGAGCAGAACCCGGTGCAGCGCCTCGTCGACCGAATGGGCGGCAATGACACCGTCGGCAAACCGCGCCGCCCGCTGGTCGAGCGGGATGGCCTCGTTGTCGTCCCCGGCGCCGGACAACGCCACGAGCACCTCGTCGAGATGACGCTGGCGGATCGCTTCGGCAATCGCCAGCTTGTTCGGAAAGTACTGGTAGAGCGAGCCGACGCTCACGCCCGCGACGGCCGCAATCTCGTTGGTCGTGAACCGCGCCCATCCGCGGCGCGCCAGAACGCGAGTTGCGGCTTCGACGATCACGTCCACCGTGACGCGCGAACGCTGCTGGCGCGGCGCTTTGCGCATGGTCCTGCGCGGCGGGGGAATGCGAGTACCCAAGTTCGAGGCTCCACTCAAGAATAGGACCGCACGCTGGCGGCCATCCGATGAAACGCGAGGCGTGCATTTCATGGTTCAAGGGGAGATTGTGATGAGTACGCAGACGCTTCTGACTTCGCTGTTCCAGTACAAGGCCTGGGCCGACGAGGGGCTGCTCGCGGGTTTGGCCGACCTGGCCAGGCAAGGCCCGCCCGACGAATACCGCATGGCGCTTCGCGTCTTCAACCACGCCTGCATCGTCGACCGCATCTTCGTCGCGAATGTCCAGCGCATGACGCATGCCTACACCGCGACGGGTGCGCAAGAGCCGCCGCTGCTGCAAGCGTTGGCCGAGTCAGTGAAGGAAACCGATCGCTGGTACGTCGACTACGTCGCGCGCCTGAACCCGCAAGAACTTGCGGAAAGCATCGAGTTCACGTTCACCGACGGAAACCCGGGGCGGATGTCGCGCGAGGAGATGCTGGCCCACGTGGCGACCCATGCAGGCTATCACCGGGGCGAAGTCGGCCGCATCCTGACCCGGCTCACGGGCTCGTCGCCGCCCGACACCTTCACCGGCTATCTGCATCAGGCCGAGCCCGCGCGCCGCGCGCGGAGCAGTGCGTAGCGGCGGCGCTTTCGGAGCTTGCTTACTTGCCCTGTGCCGACTGCAGCACGGGGTTCTGCATGGTCGAGATGACCCGGCTGTTGACGCGCGAGCCGCCGGTCACGTTCTGGTCGGGCGCCGCGGCGGTGGCCATGGCTTCCTGATAGACCTGAGCCGGGTCGCGGCTGGACGTGAACGGATCGGCGCCACGCGAGCCGCGCGTCACGTTCTGGTTGGGCGCGCTGGCGGTTTCGACGGCTTGCTTGTACACGGCTTCGGGATCGGCCACGGACTTGAACGGATCGGCACCGCGCGAGCCGCGCGTGACGTTCTGGTCCGGCGCATGAGCGGCGGCGATGGCTTCGGCTTCGACGGCTTCGCGAGTGCGTTGCTGGGCATTGGCGGAAGCGACTGCAAGCACGGTGAGCGCAGCAGCGAGGGCGAGTTGGGTGGTCTTCATGATTCGGCCTTTTCTGTAAGTTGTCTGTCTGTCCGGATGAGGTCGACCCGGAGATACGGGAAAACCCTGAGCGAGACTATTCAGGCGAAAAGGCAGGTCAATGACGACCCTGTGGCGCGGCACAGCTCTTTGGCACGCCCTGCAATCTTTGCGAACTTCTGTTAACTGCACCAGCGCCTTCCCTCAACCAGGCGCGCCCGCGATGGCGCGCGGCGTGCGCGCGACGCTCATCTGAGGCCGGTGCAGCGGAGTCACAGCCGGCTGCTACCCGCTGGGCACTCCCCCTTCGAATAATGCGGCGACGGCAGGCGCCCCGGCGCCAAGCCGCATTCCAACCTCATTCGAAGGAGACAAGAAATGGCTCGCAAGATCCTGATGCTCTGCGGCGACTACGCCGAAGACTACGAAACCATGGTGCCCTTCCAGACGCTGCTCGCCGTGGGCCACACGGTGCATGCCGTGGCGCCGGACAAGAAGGCCGGCGACTGGATTCACACCGCCATCCACGACTTCGAGGGCGCACAGACCTACAGCGAGAAACCGGGCCACCGCTTCACGCTGAACGCCAACTTCGCCGACGTTCGCCCCGAGGCTTACGACGCCCTCGTCATTCCCGGTGGCCGCGCGCCCGAATACCTGCGCATGCACAGCCGCGTGGTCGAGATCGCGCGGCACTTCCTGGCCACCGACAAGCCGCTGGCGGCGGTGTGCCACGGCGCGCAGTTGCTCGCGGCCACGGGCCTGCTGAAGGGCCGAAAGGTGTCGGCCTACCCGGCCTGCCAGGTCGAGGTGGAACTGGCGGGCGCCGAGTACATGGGCATTCCGGTCGACCAGGCCGTGACCGACCGCAACCTGGTCACCGCGCCTGCATGGCCGGCGCACCCGGCGTGGCTCTCGCAGTTCCTGGTTGTGCTGGGCACGCGCATCGAACACTGAGCCGCCGGCTCGCTTCGGCAGATGGGCGGCGCTACAGTGCGTGCGTCGTCCAACCACCCCACGCCCCTCAAGGAGACGGCCCATGTGCGAAGTCTTCATCAGTGCAGACCCACAGAGCTACGACGCGCGCACGCGCTCGGTGCGGCTGCACGGCGTCGTCACCAGCATCCGGCTCGAGAACCTGTTCTGGCAGGTGCTCGAAGAAATTGCGCAACGCGACGGCATGGTCGTGGTGCAGCTCATCGAGCGGCTCTACGACGAGCTGGTGGCTGCGCGCGGCGAGGTCGGTAACTTCGCGTCGTTCCTGCGGGTGAGCGCCTTGCGCTACGAAGCGCTGCTGGCGCAGGGACGCATTCCGGCCGACAACACGGTGGCGATCCGCTCGCTCGATGCGAAGGCCGTGCTGCACGAACTGCCGCAGGGCTGGGGCAGGCCCCTGCCCGAACAACGGCCTGCTGCGGATGTGCAGACGCCGGCCCGCGTGCGCACGCTGCACGTGGCGGCGCGGCGGCACGCGTAGGCCGCCCCCTGCCTCGTCAGTCCAGCGAAACGTTCGCCTTGCGGATCACGTCGGTGAACCGCTTCGTCTCGCTCGCCACGAACTCGTCGAACTGCGGCCGCGTGGTCGGGAACGGCTCATAGCCGAAGCTCTTGAACTTCTCCAGCACGTCGGGTTCGGCCAGGCCCTTCTCGATGTCGCGCTTGATCTTCTCTGTGACCGATGCGGGCAGGCCCTTGGGCACCGCGATCGCATTCCAGCCGATGACCTCGAAGCCCTTCGGACCACCTGACTCGGACACCGTCGGCACGTCGGGGAAGGCGGCCACGCGTTGCGGCGCGGCAGCCGCCAGGAAGCGCAGCTTGTTCGCGCGCTGCAGCGGGCCGGCGGTGGCGCTGCTGCCCAAAGCAAATGCCAGCTCACCGGTTGCCACAGACGTGTACAGCTGCGTGGTCTCCTTGTAGATCACGTGTTCCATCTGCGTGCCTGTGGCTGACTCGAAGAGCTCGGAGCCCAGGTGCACCGGGTTGCCGACCGACCACGAACCGTAGTCGAGCTTGCCGGGGTTGGCCTTGGCGTCGGCGATCAGGTCGCCCACGGTCTTGTACTTGCTGTTGGTGGCAACGGTGAAGAAGAAGTAGGTCTTGAACAGCGGCAGCAGCGCGTCGAAGTCCTTGGCCGAGTCGTAGGGCAGCTTCTTGAACAGCGCGGGGTACGCGGCCAGGTGCACGTTGTCGAGCACGATGATGTCGTGGCCGTCCTTGGCGCCGCGCTTGAAGGCGTCGATGGCGATGAACCCGTTGCCACCCGGGCGGTTCTCGACCACCACCGGCTGACCCCAGGCGCGCGAGAGCTTGTCGGCCACCAGGCGCGCCACGCCGTCGGGGCCGCCGCCCACGGGGAACGGCGTGATGATGCGCACGGGCTTGCTGGGAAAGGCCTGCTGCGCCGGTACCGTTGCAGGCAGCAGGGCTGCGGTTGCCAGCGCAAGCGCGGCCAGGCCGGCGCTGCGGCGCGTTGTCTTCGACGTGTGGTTCTTCATCCTCTGATCCTTTTCGCTCTGTCCTCTTGGGTTAAAAAAATGCCATCGGGCCGCTATGCCTGCGGCTTCCGATGGCCTTGTCTTCTTGCTTCTCTGGTTATCTTTTTGTCGTCGCGTGTTCGTTCAGCGGTCAGACGCGTTCGAGAATCACCGCGATGCCCTGGCCCACGCCGATGCACATCGTGCACAGCGCGTAGCGGCCGCCGCCCTTGTGCAGTTGGTTGACTGCGGTGGTGGCCAGGCGAGCACCGCTGGCGCCCAGCGGATGGCCCAGCGCAATGGCGCCGCCGTTGATGTTGACGCGGGCGTCGTCGTCCTTCAGGCCCAGCAGGCGCAGCACGGCAAGGCCTTGCGCGGCAAAGGCTTCGTTCAGTTCGATGACGTCGATCTGGTCGATGGTGAGGCCGGTGAGCGCCAGCACCTTCTGCGTGGCGGGCGCGGGGCCGATGCCCATCACGCGCGGCGCGACGCCGGCGGTGGCCATGCCGACCACGCGGGCGCGCGGCGTGAGGCCGTGTTTCGCGGCACTGGCTTCGTCGGCCAGCAGCAGCGCGCAGGCACCGTCGTTCACGCCACTGGCGTTGCCTGCGGTCACCGTGCCGTCGGGGCGCACAACGCCCTTGAGCTTGGCGAGCGATTCGAGGCTGGTCTCACGCGGATGCTCGTCCTTGTTGACGATGATCGCGTCGCCCTTCTTCTGCGGCACGCTCACGGGCACGATCTCGGCGTCGAA
Organism: Variovorax sp. YR634; assembly: GCF_900106655.1. Classification (NCBI taxonomy): domain Bacteria; kingdom Pseudomonadati; phylum Pseudomonadota; class Betaproteobacteria; order Burkholderiales; family Comamonadaceae; genus Variovorax; species Variovorax sp. YR634. Next base: position 92,939 of record NZ_FNOL01000015.1, on the reverse strand, counting down.
GAAGCCGGACTTCTGCGAGGCCACGGCGCGCAGCTGCGAGTTCAGCGCCATCAGGTCTTGTGCTTCGCGCTCGATCTTGTAGTCGGTGGCCACGTTCTCGGCCGTCTCGGGCATGGAGTCGACGCCGTACTGCGCCTTCATGAGCTTGTTGACGAAGCGCCAGCCGATGGTGGTGTCGTACACGGCGTTGTTGCGGCTGAAGGCGCTCTCGGCCTTGGGCATGACGAAGGGCGCGCGGCTCATGCTCTCGACGCCACCGGCGATCATCAAACCGGCTTCGCCTGCGCGGATGGCGCGCGCTGCGGTACCCACGGCGTCGAGGCCCGAGCCACACAGGCGGTTGATGGTGCCGCCGCCGATTTCGAGCGGCAGGCCGGCCAGCAGCGCCGACATGCGCGCGACGTTGCGGTTGTCTTCGCCGGCCTGGTTGGCGCAGCCGTAGAGCACGTCGCTCACGGCCTGCCAGTCGACGTTCTTGTTGCGTTCCATCAGCGCCTTGAGCGGCACGGCGCCCAGGTCGTCGGTGCGCACGCTGCTGAGCGAACCGCCGTAGCGGCCGAAGGGAGTGCGAACGGCGTCGCAGATGAAGGCTTGGTTGGTCATGAGCTGTCTCTCTTTGATTGCTTGAAAAAGGATCAGGCTGCGATCGGAAGTCCGACGAGCTTTTCGAGTTCTTCGCGGCTGAGGCCGTCGACGAGGTCGACCAGCTTCAGGCCCTGCGGCGTGCATTCGAGCGTGGCGAGGTCGGAGTACACGCGCTTGACGCAGGCGATGCCGGTCAGCGGATAGGTGCATTCCTTCACCAGCTTGCTCACGCCCTGCTTGGTCAGCAGATCCATCATGACCCACGTCTGCTTGGCGCCGATGGCGAGGTCCATCGCGCCGCCGACTGCGGGAATGGCGTCTTTCTCGCCGGTGTGCCAGTTGGCGAGGTCACCGGTGGCAGACACCTGGAACGCGCCGAGCACGCAGATGTCGAGGTGGCCGCCGCGCATCATTGCGAAGCTGTCGGAGTGGTGGAAGAACGAGCCGCCCGGCAGCAGCGTGACGGGCTGCTTGCCGGCGTTGATGAGGTCATAGTCTTCTTCGCCGGCTTCGGGCGCGGGGCCCATGCCGAGGATGCCGTTTTCGCTCTGCAGGATGACCTCGCGGCCCTTGGGCAGGTGGTTGGCCACCAGCGTGGGCTGGCCGATGCCGAGGTTGACGACGGCGCCGTCGAAGATGTCCTGCGCCACGCGGGCGGCCAATTGGTCCTTGGTGCGACGTTGGTAAGTCATGAGAATTAGATTCCTCCGCGCTTTCGCGCTACGGTTTTCGCTTTGGGGCGGCCCGGCAGCTCAAGCTGCCTTCTTGAAACCGCCGGCCTGCGTGGCGACGCGTTCGATGCGCACCACCTGGTGCACGAAGATGCCCGGGGTGACGATGGTTTCGGGGTCGAGGGTGCCGAGTTCTGCGATGTCGTGCACGGTGGCGATGGTCTTCTTCGATGCCATGGCCATCACCGGGCCGAAGTTGCGTGCGGCCTTGCGGTAGACCAGGTTGCCCCAGCGGTCGCCGCGCTCGGCCTTGATGAGCGCCACGTCGCCGTGGATGGGGTACTCGAGCACGTACTGCTTGCCATCGATCTCGCGGGTCTCGCGGTTGCCGGCCAGTTGCGTGCCGTAGCCGGTCGGGCAGAAGAAGGCACCAATGCCGGCGCCCGCGGCGCGGATGCGCTCGGCGAGGTTGCCCTGGGGCACGAGTTCTAGCTCGAGCTTGCCGCTGCGGTAGAGCCCGTCGAACACCTGGCTGTCGGCCTGGCGCGGGAAGCTGCAGATGATCTTGCGAACGCGGCCGGCCTTCAGCAGCGCCGCGAGGCCGGTCTCGCCGTTGCCTGCGTTGTTGTTGACGACGGTGAGGTCCTTGGCGCCCTGTTCGACGAGGCCCTCGATGAGTTCGTTGGGAATGCCGGCGGTGCCGAAGCCGCCGATGAGAACCGTGGCGCCGTCTGGGATGCCTGCCAGGGCATCGGCGACCGAGCGCGCGATCTTGTTGATCATGAAGCCTGTCTCCGGGAGTGAAGAAAAGAAAGCGAGGAAGCGAACCGCCTGAACACGCCGACCGATTCTGCGAACCGCCGATTTGTTCGTCTAAAGAACATTTGTTCGTATAATGAATTTTAGAGAGGATCGCGCACCATGGCAACCCACCCCACACAACCCGATACACCCGCACCCGGCGACAGCTACGTGCAGTCTTTTGCGCGGGGGCTGCAGGTGATCCGCTCGTTCAGCGCCAATGCGCCGCACCAGACGCTCAGCGAGGTGGCCGCCGGCAGCGGGCTCACGCGCGCGGGGGCACGCCGCATCCTGCTCACGCTGCAGACGCTGGGCTATGTGGTGACCGACGGCAAGCTCTTCACGCTCACGCCGCGCATCCTCGACCTTGGGTTTGCGTACCTCTCGTCCATGCCGATCTGGAACCGCGCCGAGCCGGTGATGGAAGCGCTGGTGCAGCAGGTGCAGGAGTCGTGCTCGGCCGCCGTGCTCGACGCGACGGACATCGTCTACGTGCTGCGCGTGCCGACGAAGAAGATCATGCACATCAACCTGGGTGTGGGCTCTCGCCTGCCGGCCTACTGCACGTCGCTCGGCCGGCTGCTGCTGGCGGATCTCGATGACGACGAGGCGCGCGCGCGACTCGAAGCCTCGAACATCGAGGCGCTGACGAAGCACACGGTGACCGACATCGATGCGCTCATGGCCAAGGTGGCGCAGGCACGCAAGCAGCAGTGGTGCCTGGTGAACCAGGAACTCGAAGAAGGCCTGATCTCGGTAGCCGCACCTATCGTCGATCGGCAAGGGCGCATGGTGGCCGCACTCAACATCAGCGGACAGGCGAACCGCACCAGCGCGAAGGCAATGCAGGAGACGATGCTGCCCGCGCTGCGCGAAGCGGCGGAGCGGATCTCGCGCATGCTCTGACCCGAATGGGTATTCATGGACACGTCACACCGGCTTTTTAGATTGCGCTTCGCACTAAAAACCATGGGAGGGTCCATTCATGTCCGTTCGCTTCGCCTCGTCCAACTTGCCGCGTCACCTGATGCTGGCAGTCGTTTCTTCCGCTGCCCTCGCCGCGTGCGGTGGCGGTAACGGAGGCGGCATTGCCCTTCCTCCGGTGGCTGTAACACCCGCTCCGGCACCAGCGCCCGCACCTACGCCCCAGCCGCCACAAGACGACTCGGCAGGATTGCCCCACAAGCTGACCGGCTGGGCCTCCCTGGCCGACACGTTTCGCTGGCCCGGCCCGACCACCGGCCAGTTCATCACCGCCGCGCTCGGCGTGACGCCACCCTTCGTCGACGGACAGCCGCTGCCGGGCTTCTCGGCACTGCTGAAGAACGATGACGGCACCTGGACCGCCATGCCCGACAACGGCTACGGCAGCAAGGGCAACTCCGGCGACTTCGTGGTCGGCTTCTACAACGTCAACATCGACTTCCGCACCGCGGCCAACGGCACGACGGTGCCCGGCACCATCAAGGTGAACAGCCACGTCAATTTCAACGACGCCAACGGCTTCCTGAAGGACGGCAAGGGCGTCGACCTGAAGATCACCGCCGACTACGCCAGCTACCAGACGGTGTCCGGCAACAACCTGGTCGACAGCGGCAAGCCGGTGGATGCGCGCATCGTCAGCGGCCGGCTGCTGACAGGCTTCGACCTCGACGTCGAGTCGATCGCCCGCGCCAAGGACGGCACCTGGTTCGTGGGCGAGGAGTTCGGCCCCTACATCCTGCACTTCGACAAGAACGGCACGCTGATGGGCGACCCGGTGCCGCATCCGTTCCTGCGCAGCCCGTCCAACCCGCTGGTGATGAACGACGGCGCCACCGCGACCTCGCTCTCGAGCCGGGGCTTCGAGAGCCTGGCCTTCAACGGCGACAGCAGCCGCCTCTACGCGGTGCCCGAAGCAGCGCCCTCGCTGGCCTCGTTGCGGCCGGTGGCAGACGACGAGCGCTACCTGAACTTCTTCGAGTTCGACCCCGCCTCGATGCTCTACACCGGCAAGAACCCTGTCTACAAGAAGGACGGTCCCGCCAAGGACAACCAGATCGTGATCGGCGACATGACCAACGTGGGCGGCAACAAGTTCGTACTGATCGAGCGCGACAGCCTGTACGGCTCGAAGGCAGTGGTCAAGCGCCTGTACATGGTCGACCTCGACGTGAAGGATGCCAACGGTGTGCTGAAGAAGACGCTGCTGGTCGACCTGCTGAACATCTCCGACCCGACGGACATCGGCGGTCCGCTGGCCAGCGTGGTGGCCGGCAAGTTCAGCATGCCTTTCGATTCGGTCGAGAGTGTCGAGGTGGTGGACGACAACACCCTGGCCGTTGCGATCGACACCAACTTCCCGACGGAAGACGGTCGCGTTCCCGGCAAGCCGGACGACACGGAAGTCATCACGATCCGCTTCGACCAAGCGCTGTTCAAGCGCGTCGCGTCGAAGATGTAAGGAGAGCCGGGGCTCCCCTCGGTCAGCTCTCCGAGTGGATGCCCTTCATGATGATCACGCCGCCCAGGCGCGTGGTGTCGGCGCGCATGCGCTTGGCCAGCGTGTCGGGTGAGCCGGGCTGTGCCTGCCAGCCGGTCTTCAGCAGCGCCTCGCTCACGTCGGGAGAGCTGATCACTTCGACCAGCGCTGCATTGAGCTTGGCGACTGCCGCGGGCTTCATGCCGGCGGGCGCGGCCAGCGCGGTCCAGATTTCGAGGTCGGCGCCGCGCACGTCCGCATCGCGAATCGTGGGCAGCTCGCTGGCCAGCGGGCTGCGCTCGGGCGAGGTCACGCCAATGGCCTTGATCTTTCCCGACTTGATGTGCGGCAACGCGAGGCCGGGCGGCAGCAGCGCCAGCTGGATCTCGTTGGCGAGCAGGCCCGCAATGACCTGCGGGTTGCCGGTGTAGGGCTTGTGCTGCGCGGTGATGGCTGCGCGGCTCTTGATGAGCTCCATGCCCAGGTGGCCCACGGTGCCCACGCCCGGCGTACCGTACTTGCCGCCGCTGCCCAAGTTGCGCACCCACAGCAGTTGGTCGGCCGCGGTCTTGCCCGTGGCGCTGCCCGAGACCGCCAGCACCAGCGGCGCGGTGCCGATGAGGCCGACGGGCGCAAAGTCTTTCTCGGGGTCGAAAGGCAGCGCCGGATTGAGCAGCTTGGCGATGGTGAGGTTGCCGTTGATCAGCGCGCCGATGGTGTGATCGTCGGTGGCCTTGGCCACCAGGTCGGCCACGGTGTTGCCGCTGGCGCCGGGCTTGTTCTCGACGACCACCGGCTGGCGCAGGATCTTCGACAGCGGTTCGGCAATGGCGCGAGTCGCGAGGTCGGGCGATGCGCCGGCGGGAAAGCCCACGAGGATGTGGACGGGCTTGGTCGGCCAGGCGTCGGCACCGGCTGCCGGGCGTTGTTGGGCCAAGGAGCCCGGTGCGAACAACGAAGTGGCAACGGCTGCAGCGCCGCCTTCGAGCAAGCGGCGTTTAGTGATCGTCAAGGGAGGCTCCAGAGCGATGAAAAGAAGCGGTGAAATGTCACCACTTTGTTTCAAACGTTACAGGATCATGCTCTGCTGCGCAAGTCAGAAGGAGGTTTGCACAGGGCCTTTTTCGCGTCGGACGCGACAGCACTTCACCTTCGCGACGAAGCCCCCAGCAACCGCCTCTGCGTCGGAAAAAGCGACCAGCCCCAGCGCTGCTGCGCATAGCCCCACAGCCCCTGCTTGAAGAACAGCGTGACGAGGATCGCCAGCATGCCCAGGCCCAGCAGGTACCAGGTGCCGTAGTCGCTCAGGAACTTGTTGAGCGCCCAGAAGATGAGCGCGCCCACCAGCGGCCCCTCGATGCGGCCGATGCCGCCGATGACCACCATGAAGATGGCGAAAGCCGTCCAGTTGACGCTGAAGGCCGCATCGGGGCTTATGCGCAAATTGCCCACGAAGTACAGCGCCCCCGCGAGACCCGCGCCGAAGGCCGCGACCACATACACCGCGAGCTTCATGCGCGCCACCGGAATGCCTTGCGACTCGGCCGCCACTTCGTTGTCGCGTATCGCCAGCAACGCCAGGCCGCGCTTGCTGCGCAGGAACAGGTACACCAGCGCGATGGCCGCGACCACGCAGGCCAGCGCCATCCAGTAGGTGGTGCTTTCGCGCGTGGCCTTCTCGATGCCGCGCAGCGCAGTCAGCGTGGTGCCCGAGCCGCCGCCCACCGCCGACACGTTGGCAAAGCTCAGGCGGAACACCTCCGCGATGACCCATGTGCCGATCGCGAAGTAGCCACCCGACAGACGAAACGCGACAAAGGAAACGGGAATGGCGATGAGCCCCGCCGCCAGCGCGCCCAGCGGAATCGCAATGAACGGATTGATGCCCGCGAAGTTGCCGAGCATCAGCATCACGTAGCCGCCGAAGCCGAAGAAGGCCTGCTGCCCGATGCTCACCATGCCGCCGTAGCCGGCAAGCAGGTTCCACATCATTGCGAAGATGAAGTAGCAGGCGATCTCGACGAACTCGCGCATCCAACTCGACTCGCCCCACCACGGAAGGCTGGCGGCAACGAGCACGAGGGCGATGCCGACGAAGAGCGCGGCGCGGCTCGCGGCGGTGGCACGCTCGACGGCGATGAGGGGTGGGGGCATGCTCGTCATTCGGTTCATCCACGCGTTTTCGGAAAGAGCCCCTGCGGGCGCAGCACCAGCACGACGAGGAACACGATGTGCCCGAACCATATGCCCCAGCCCGGATCGAGCCTGAAGCCGATCTGCTGCGTGATGCCGAGAATCATCGCGCCGGCCAGCGTGCCCCAGAAGGAGCCCATGCCGCCGATGATCACCGCCTCGAAGGCAAAGAGCAGCAGCAGCGGCCCGTCGGAAGGCGAGACGGTTGTTCGCATGCCCTGCAGCGCACCCGCGATGGCGATCAGCACGAAGGCGATCGCAGTGGCAAGCGCGTAGACCTTCTTCGCGTTCAGCCCCATGAGCTCCGCGATCTCGCGGTCGTCGGACACGGCGCGAAACGACCGGCCCAGCGCCGTGCGCGCAAAGAGCCACTGCAGAGCGCCCGTCGCAACGACCGCAATGGCCAGCACAACCAGAGGCAGTACACCGAGCGACATCGCATCGCCCAGCGCAATGCCCTGCGTGCTGAGCCCGCCGGTCTCGATGGCACGCGGATCGGCCGAGAACAGTTCGAGCAGCAGGTTCTGAATGACGATCGACAGGCCGAAGGTGACGACCAGCGAGGGCAGCGGGTCCTTGCCGAGCGTGCCGTTGAGCACATAGCGCTGCAGCGCATAGCCGAAACCGAAGGCCACCGGCAGCACCGCGAGCGCCACGAGCCAGGGCATGGCATCGCCCGTCAGCGACACGCCCGCGATGACCGCGAACGCGCCGAGGATGATGAAGTCGCCCTGCGCCGTGTTGGTGAGCCGCATCACGCCGAACATCAGCGACTGGCCCAGTGCGAACAGCGTGTAGAGGCCGCCGAGCAGCACGCCCTGGACGATGGTTTCAAGCATGGGCGGCCTCGATGCCGAAGTAGGCCTGCGAGATCTGTTCGCGCGTGAGGTCGGCGGAATTTCCTTCGAGCGACACGCGGCCTTCCTGGAAGCAGTAGATGCGCTGAGAGACCTGCCGCGCCATGGTCACGTCCTGCTCGACGATGACGACGGTCATGCCCTCGCCGGTGATGGTCGGCATGGCGGCATAGATCTCGCGGATGACGATGGGCGCGAGGCCGAGCGACAACTCGTCGCACAGCAGCAGCTCGGGGTTGCTCATGAGCGCGCGGCCGAGCGCGACCATCTGCTGCTGGCCGCCCGATAGCGACGTGCCGGGCTGGTGCCGCTTCTCGGCGAGTATGGGAAACAGCGCGTACAGGCGCTGAAGATTCCACGGCCCCTTGCGCGCGGCGGTGGCGCCCATGAGCAGGTTCTCTTCGACGCTGAGGCTGGGAAACAGGCGCCGGCCTTCGGGAACCATGGCGAGGCCGCGGCGCACGATGTCGCCGGGAGGCATCCCGCCGATGGGCTCACCCTTGAAGCTGATCGCTTCGCGGGGCGCGCGCACCAGGCCCGTAAGGCTCTTGAGGAAGGTCGATTTGCCTGCACCGTTGGCACCGATGATGGCCACGAGCTCACCACGGGCCAGCGAGAAGTCGATGCCGAACAAGGCCTGGGCGTCGCCGTAGAAAGCCTTGAGGGCGTGGGTGGAAAGCAGCGCGCTCATGCTTCCATCCCCATGTACACCCGCCGCACCTCCGAATCGTTCATCACCGCGCGCGGCTCGCCTTCCGCCAGCTTCTGCCCGAAGTTGATGACGAACAAGCGGTCCGCCAGCGACAGCAGCGCATGCACCACGTGCTCGATCCAGATCATCGTCACGCCCCGTGCCTTGATGCGCTTGAGCTCCCCGACCAGCACCGCGGCCTCTGGCTCCGTCAGCCCGCCCGCGATCTCGTCGAGCAGCAGCAACTGCGGCCGCGTCGCCAGCGCGCGCGCCAGCTCCAGCCGCTTGCGGTCGAGCAGGGTCAGCCCACCTGCGGGCTTGTTCGCATGCGGCATCAGCTCCGTCTGCTCCAGCACCTCGTGCGCCGTCTGCCATGCCTCGCGCTCGGTCTGCTGCCCGCCGAAGCAGGCGGCCGTGACGAGGTTCTCGAACACACTCATGTTGCCGAAGGGCTGCGGCACCTGGTAGCTGCGCCCGATGCCCGCATGACAGCGCTGGTGCGGCCGCAGCCGCGTGACGTCGCGGCCCGCGTATTCCACGCGCCCCGCATCGACGCGCACGTCGCCCGAGATCAGGTTGAACAGCGTGGTCTTCCCCGCGCCGTTCGGCCCGAGGATGCCCAGCGTCTCGCCCTCGGCCACCGACAGCGTGATGTCGTCCGTGACCTTGAGCGCTCCGTAGGACTTGCTCACGGCATGCAGTGCCAGCAGCGTCATGACGGTCAGAGCAGCCGCAGCTTGCCGCCGGCAGGAATGTTCGTCGCCGCCTCGTTGTTCACGATGGTCAGCTCCACCTTGTACTTCTGGCCCTTGCCCCACTGGCCGAGCACCAGCGGTGTCTTGCTGACGTTCTTGAACGGCCCCTGGCCGCCCCACTTCACCGGGCCGACCACCGAGTTGATCGAGGTCGATGCCACGGCGTCGCGCACGTCCGAAGCCTTCAGCGACTTGGCACGCCCGAGTGCATTCGCTGCCACTTCGAACAACGCATGCGCAAAGCCGATGGGCTGCGTCCACTGCTTCTTCGCACCGGCTTCATAGGCATCGGCCAGCACCTTGGCGCTTTGCTGCGTGAGGCTCGAGGTGAACGGATGCGATGGGCTCCACCACACCTCGGTCGACAGGCCATCGCCCAGGTCGCCCAGCGCCTCGATCGCGCCAGGGAACAGCAGTGCCTTGCCGAGCGTGATGATCTTCGGCTTGAAGCCCTGTTGCCGCGCCTGGGTGAGGAAGGTCTTGGCGTCGGGCGGAATCACCACGCCGGTGACGATCTCGACGCCCTCTTTCTTGAAGGCCGCGATCTGCGCGCTGAAATCTTGCGTGCCATTCTGGAAGCGCCCAGGGTCGGTGAGCGTGAAGCCCATCTGCGCGAGTGGCTTGGGGAAGCCCAGCTCCTTGTCGCCCCAGGCGTTGCCGTCGCCGTCGTTCGGGAACAGGCCACCCACCTTCTTGTTGGTGGCGAGCGTCTTCCAGCCGTTGGTGAAGTTGGCGATGACGTCTTCGAGGCCCCAGAACATGTGATACGTCCAGTTGAAGCCCTTCGCCGGGTCGCCCTTGCGGCCGAAGAACCAGGGCTGCCACGGCACCACGCTGGAGATGCAGGGCACCTCGTTGAGTTCGCACGCATCGCTCACGGGGTTGGCGGTTTCGGGCGTGCCGGCGGTGAGCACCAGCGCGACCTTGTCTTTCAGGATCAGGTCGTTCGCCACCTCGCCCGCTCGGTTGGGGTTCGACTGGCTGTCCTTCAGCACGATCTGCACCGCGTATTTCTTGCCGCCGACACTGATACCGTCCTTGAAGGCGGTCTTCATCTGGTCGATGACCCATTTGTCTGCCTCGCCGAAGGGCGCGAGCGGACCGGTCTGCGGCGACACGTAGCCGATCTTCAGCGTGTCGGCCGCGAACACCAGTGGCGTTGCGCCCGAAGCCACCAGCGCGGCCGTGGCCTGCGTGAACTGTCTGCGATTGAATGTCATGGTTGTCTCCGTCTCTTGTGTTTTTTGTGCCGCCCGATCAGGGGTCAGCGCGCGAAGTGCGGCGGTATCTGCGCGTCGACGTTCACCCACACGCTCTTCACCTGCGTGTATTCGCGCATCGCATCGAACCCCATCTCGCGGCCGTAGCCGCTCTGGCCGACGCCGCCGAAGGGCGAGCCGGGGTTCACGCGCTTGTAGCTGTTGATCCAGACCATGCCGGCGTGCAGGTCGCGCGCGACCTTGTGGGCGCGCTGCAGGTTGTTGGTCCAGAGGCCGCTGCCGAGGCCGTAGTCGGTGCCGTTGGCGATCTGCATCGCCTCTTCGTCGTTCTTGAAGGTGAGCACGGTAACGAAGGGGCCGAACACCTCTTCCTGCGCGACGCGGTCCTTGTATGACCTGGCGCGCATCACGGTGGGCTCGACGTAGCAACCCTTCGCAAGATCGCCGCCTGGCGACTTGCCGCCCGCGAGCAGTTCGCCGCCCTCGCCCAGCGCCACTTCCACATAGCTCAGCACGCGCTCGCGATGCTGCGCGCTGGTGAGCGGGCCCATCTCCGTCGCCTCGTCGAGCGGGTTGCCGAGGCGGATCGACTTCGCAAGCGGAATGAACTGCTCGAGGAAGGCATCGGCGATCTTCTCGTGCAGCATCAGCCGCGAACCCGCAATGCAGGCCTGCCCCTGGTTGTGGAAGATGGCCCACGCGCTCCCGTTGACTGCGGCCTGCAGGTTCGCGTCTTCGAAGACGATGTTCGCCCCCTTGCCGCCGAGTTCGAGCTGCACCTTCTTCAGGTTGCCCGCGCTGGCTTGCACGATGCGCCGGCCCGTGGCGGTGCTGCCGGTGAAGGCGATCTTGGCGATCTCCGGATGCTCGGCGATGTACTGCCCCGCCACGCTGCCGAGCCCCGGCAGCATGTTGACCACGCCGGGCGGCAGGCCGGCCTCGGCCATCAGCTCGGCGATGCGCAGCGAACTCAGCGGCGTGATCTCGGCCGGCTTCATCACGATGCAGTTGCCGGCCGCGAGGGCGGGCGCCATCTTCCAGCTGGTGAACATGAGCGGAAAGTTCCACGGCACGACCTGGCCGACGATGCCGACGGGCTCGCGCAGCGTGTAGTTGAGAAAGCCCTCTTCGACCGGAATGGTCTCGCCCTGGAACTTGTCGGCCATGCCGCCGAAGTAGCGGAAGCACGCTGCCGTGCGCGGCACGTCGAGCCGGCGCGAATCGCGGATCGGGTGGCCGGTGTCGAGCGATTCGAGGCGCGCGAGCTCTTCGCCGTTGGCTTCGATGAGGTCGGCGAGCTTCAGCAGGATGCGGCCACGGTCGGCGGCAGCCATGCGGCTCCATCTGGGGAAGGCACGCTTCGCCGCGGCGACGGCCTTGTCGACGTCGGCCCTGCCGGCGAGCGCGACATTAACGATGGGCGTGTTGTCGTGCGGGTTCAGCGTGGCGAGGGTCTCGCCGGATTCGGCATCGACGAAGCGGCCGTCGATGAAGAGCTGGTGGCGAATGGAAAGAGCAGGCATGAGTTTCCTCTCCCTCCCCGCTTGGGGAGAGTTGGATGGAAGGGCGTCGGGAGGGAGAAAAAAAACCGGTCAGAACTCGACCGGAATCTCCGGGCTCTCGCCCTTCTGGATTTCGTACACCAGGCTCGGCGACCCGTTCTCCCACACCAGCAGCATCGAGCGCTTGGGGCTGAAGCCCTGGTGGCGGCAGTAGGCGGGCATGGCTGCCATGTCGCCGGCCTTCATGATCACGCGGGCCATGGGCCTGCCGGTGTTCTTGTCCCCGCAGTCCCAGTGGATTTCGTCGGTCATCTGGAAGAACCACTCGACACGATCGTTGCCGTGGATGATCGGCAGGATGTGCTCCTCGGTCGTCGGGCACATGTAGCTGTGCTTCACCACCGAGGTGAAGCTCGGGTTCCAGGTGACCTGCGAGCGGCTCAGGAAGCCGAAGAGATTGAAGGCGTGCACGTCGTTCTCGAAGCCGGGCTCGGGGTGCAGCTCGGGCTGGCCCTGCGGCACGTCGGCAAAGGCGCGGTTCACCGGAGCGCCGCGTTCGTCGCTGCGCAGGTCGAGGTCGCCCTTCAGGCCCACGCAGCGCTTGGCAAGTTCGCGCGCCCTCGTGATCTTGGCGGTGTTGTTGCCGTTCTTGCGGCCGTAGGGCGAGCCGGTTTCCTGCGGCGCGGCGAAGGGGTCGAAGCTCTCGTTGGTCCAGTCGTCGAGCATGGCCTCGAAGGTGGCGCGGATCTGCGCGGTCGGGAAGTTCTCGAGCAGGTCGATGCCCGCGTCCTTCATGGTGCCGTTGAAGCTGCCGGCGTACAGGTCGACCGACTCGTAGTGATTGACGGTGCCGAACACGTCGTCGAAGTTGACCCAGCCGTAGAAGAAGCCCCAGGCCACGTCGCGCATCAGTGCGCGCAGGTAGCTGCCGGCGTCCATGGTGTGGCTCATGGGGCGGCCGTCGCGGGTCTTCCAGCCGATGTGCACGAAGTATTCGTCGCGGCGGAAGCTGAAGCTGCCGAGCGAAAAGTCCTTGTAGCCGAGCGTGGCGTCGGGCTGCGACGCGATCACCTTGGCGAGTTCTGCGGGTGCGTTCATGGTGTGTGGCTCCTGGATTCGGGTGCGGTCAATGCACTCAGTGCGATTGGCAGATGTCGGCCCACTTCTCGACCGACAGATCGCCCTTGCAGCTCTGCAGGACGATCACGCCCGGCTCGCCAGCGCTGCGGAACTGGTAGGCGGTGTTCTTCGGCAGCAGGCCCTGGTGGCCGCGCGAGAGCTTCATCCAGCCCATCTTCTTGCCCTTGGGCTCGCCCTTGACGAGCACGGCGCCGTTCTTTTCCTTGTCGGCCACTGCCTGGCCGTCGTCGAGCTGCACGAGGTGCACTTCGACGTCGCCGTCCATCACGAGCGCGAACTCGTCGTGCGCGCAGGTGTACCAGGGCGAGGTGCCTTCGGCGCGCAGCGTCTCCAATACGTAGATCTGGTTCTGGCCGAACACGACCTTCTCGTAGGGTTTGCTGATGCTCGCGATCTCGAAGCAGTTGGAAAAGGCGTAGTGGCGAACGTCGTCGTCGATGGGCTCGACGTGGCCCTTCTCGAAGTGCTTGAGTGAACCGAAGCGGGTCTTGTAGGCGGTCGCAGTGGTGGCTGTCATGGCTTGTCTCCTGTTGTCTCCAGTGATGGGTGAACTCTAGGAGTCAAGCGGCGGCACCGGTAGGGACCAGTTTGGAAGAGGATTATTCGGAGCTTCCGAACAATCGCAGGGGTTTACCCCCGTTCGGACGCTATCCGCTGGAGCGGCTGAACTCGATGAGCTCGGCAGGAATAAGGCCTCGCTCGATCAGCGTGGCGTCCCACGGCGGCACGCGCGTGAAGCGGGTTGCGATGTGTTCGATGAATAGCCGCAGCTTCAGTGCATTGCGCGAGGTGCCCGCATAAACCGCGCTCAGCGAAAACGACGATAGCTGGTGCTCGGCCAGCACCACGCGCAGCTCACCGCGCGCAATGGCGTCGCCCGCCACCAGCGTGGGCAGGCAGACGATGCCCGCATGCTCCAGTGCATATTCGCGCAGCAGGTGCACGCTGTTGGTCAGCAGCGCGGCGTTCAGGTAGATGGTGGTCTGCTCGCCCTCGTGGTGAAAGGTCCATCGGTCGCGCGTGGGGTAGCCCGAGTAGAGGCCCAGCTTGTGCCGGTGCAGGTCGCGCGGCGCAGCGGGCGTGCCGTGCGCTTCGAGGTACGCCGGCGTGGCGCACAGCACTCGCCGCACCGGAAAGAGCGGCCGCGACACCAGCTCCTGCGAGGCCGCGGGAAAGATCTGCAGCGCGCAGTCGACGCCGGCCTTCACGGGGTCGGCCACCGCGTCGCTCACGATCAGCTCGAGGTGGATGTCAGGGTAGGTCGTCTGGAACTCGCGCAGCAGCGTGGCGAAACGGCCCAGCACCATGCCGGTGAGTGCATGCACGCGCAGGATGCCCGAGGGCGTGCCGCGCGCATCGCGCATCTGGTCGACGATGTCGTTGGCGCGCCCCACCAGCTCGGTGCAGTCGCGCAGAAAGGCCTGGCCCATGTCGCTGAGCCTCACCACGCGCGTGCTGCGGTGGAACAGCGGCGCTCCCAGGAACTCTTCGAGCTGCTTGACCCGCGTGGTGACGACCGAGTTGGCCACGCGCAGCTGCCGCGCCGCTTCCGCAAAGCTCTGGGTCTGCGCGACGCGAACGAAAGTTTCAATGCTTTGGAGGCGGTCCACGGCGGCACTGTACTGCGGGGCCGGTCGGCGCGGGGCGCCACGGGACGTTGCGGGCAAGCCTAAAGGCCTCGAAAGACCGTTATCCCTGTGTCGGGGAGTTACGTGCCCCACTTACAATCCCTGCCGCATCACCCACCCCTACGAGGTCTTGTCCGCAATGCCCAAGAGCCCCCGGCCACGCGCCCGTTTCAGCTTCTCCCCCACCGTGCGCGCCCTGTTTCTGGCCGCGGCAACCTGTGGCGCCGTGCTCCCGGCGCTGGCCGCCATCGAGCATGAGGAGGTCGACAAGCTCATGCAGGCCGGCAAGCTCGACGAGGCCCTGACGAAGGCCGACGCCTTCCTCAAAGACAAGCCACGCGACCCGCAGATGCGCTTTCTCAAGGGCGTGATCCAGCTCGACACCGGCAAGCGCAACGAGGCCATCGCCGCCTTCACCCAGCTCACGCTGGACGCGCCCGAGCTGCCCGAGCCGTACAACAACCTCGCGGTGATCTACGCGAGCCAGAACCAGTTCGACAAGGCACGCAGCGCCCTCGAAAGCGCCATTCGCACCAACCCCAGCTACGCCACCGCCCAGGAAAACCTCGGCGACGTGTATGCACGGCTGGCCAGCCAGGCCTACAGCAAGGCCCTGCAGCTCGACCAGAACAACACGGCCGTGCAGCCCAAGCTGGCGGTGATCCGCACGCTCTTCACGCCGACACCGCCGGGCGCCAAGCCGGCAGCCCTGGTGGCCTCGGCAGCACCTGTCCCGGCGGCAAAGGCGCCGGCTCCCGCGCCAGCCCCCGCTGCGCCGCCGCCGCCAGTCAAAGTTGCAGCCGCTCCCGCACCGGTGGCCGCCGCGCCCAAGGCGCCCGAGGCAAAGGCGCCCGAAGCGGCGCCGGCTCCAGCCCCCGCACCGGCCCCCGCCGCCAGCACCGCTTCCAATGCCGAAGTCGAATCCGCAGTGCGCGCCTGGGCTTCGGCCTGGGCCAGCCAGGACATGGACCGCTACCTCGCGGCCTACGGCCCCGACTTCACGCCCACCGGCGGCCAGAGCCGCAAGAGCTGGGAAGAAGATCGCCGCGCCCGCATCGTCGGCAAGTCGAGCATCAGCGTGAACATCGAGAACCTCGCGATCAAAGTCGACGGACAGAACGCGACGGCCAAGTTCCGCCAGATCTATCGCGCGGACAACCTCAACGTTTCGAGCCGCAAGACGCTGGACCTGCAGCGCTCCGGCAATCAATGGCACATTCGCAAGGAAAGCGTCGGCGGCTAGTGGCAGACATCGTCCGGCTCGGCCGGCTTCAGAATCCCCCGTTTCGTCTGCGCAGCGGACAACTGCTCGCAGCGCTGATGACCGCATCGGCGCTGATGCTGGCGGCGCCCGGTGCGGCGCTGGCGTCGAACAGCACCCACAAGGCAGGCAGCGCCAAAGCCGCCAGCGGCAGCACCAAGGCCAAGGCTGCGAACAGCAGCCGTTCCGCCACGCGCGGTGCGAACGGCCGGTCTGCCTCCGCCAAGGGCAAGAAGGGCGTGGCCGCTGCAGAGGCCCGAACAGCTGCCGCGACGGCAACAAGGCCCACACGCAGGGCGGCATCCGCCTCCTCCATCCAGGAAGCCAGCAACGCCGAAGCCCGCCTGATCGCGGTCTATGAAATGTTTGGCCGTGGCCAGGCCCGCCCTGCGCTGGCCAAGGCCCGCGACCTGGTGCGCGACTATCCGAACTTCCAGCTTGCGCAGCTCGTCTACGGCGACCTGCTCGCGGCGCAAGTGCCCCCGTCGAATGCCCTGCCCGACACCGCCAGCATCGCGAAGATGCGCGGCAACCCCGCCATGGCCGAGCTGCACGAGGAATCGAAGCGCCGCCTGCAGGCCCTGCGCGAGCGTCCGCCGGCCAACACCGTGCCGTCGCAGTTCCTGACGCTCTCGACCCGCAGCCGCTACGCCATTGCCGTCGACGCCTCGCGCTCGCGGCTGTACCTGTTCGAGAACTCGGACAAGGGCCTGAAGCTCACGGCCGACTACTACATCTCGGTCGGCAAGTCGGGCACCGACAAGGTCACCGAGGGCGACGCGCGCACCCCGCTGGGCGTGTACTACATCACCAGCAGCCTCGATCCGAAGTCGCTGAAAGACTTCTACGGCGCGGGCGCCCTGCCCATCAACTACCCCAATCCGTACGACGTGCGGCGCGGCAAGACCGGCGGCGGCATCTGGCTGCACGGCACCCCGCCCCAGCAGTTCGCCCGGGCGCCGCTGGCCAGCGACGGCTGCGTGGTCATGGCAAACCCTGACCTGAAGCAGCTTTTGCGAAAAGTGCAAATTGGCGCCACCCCGGTGGTGACCGCGCGCAGCCTGCAATGGATTTCACAACCGCAGGCCGAAAAAGAAACCCAGTCAATTACAAGCGCTATCAATGGCTGGAAAGATGCGCGAGCCAATGGAAATGAAGCGCAATTGAAGAAATTCTATCTGCCCGATTTCCAGCGCAGCAGCAAGAAATCCACTGAAGGAATTTCGGCTGTCGACGAAGAAGTGAAATACGCGCAGGGCAAGCGCGTGCAATTCAAGGACATGTCGTACCTCCACTGGCGGGACGGTGACGACACCATGATTGTTACCTTCGGCGAAGTGTTCGAAGGCGAGAAGAGCGGACGTTCCCGGCGCCAGTACTGGTTGCGCCAGGGTACCGACTGGAAGCTCTTTCACGAAGAAATCCTGGGCTGAGGCCCGGTCGAATCCCTCTCGGCGACGGGGTCACCCCCTCAAACCCGTGACTTTTTGCTCACGGGTTTAGCCTTTTTTCACTGTTACATCTGGCCCTTTGGGGCTTCGTGCTACGTAACACGTAACGCACTTGTTCCCGTAACACCCCCGTTTCGCGCGTTCCCGGCGACGTAACGTCGCATCCCCTCTTCATGGGAGGCGCCGCGCGCCCTACAGAGGGAAAAATTCACTTCCAAACTGTCCACCAGCTGACCAGGTCTCTTCCTGGCTCGGGCTGGCAGGAGGCTTGCAGCCACCCTGCTTTACTCCTTTTGGCTAGCACACCTGGGCGAAAGTCTTGCGGGTTTGCCTTGTTGATACACGGAGTTACGCTGTATAACATCCACCTTGCAAGCCTTTGTTAACACTTCCTGAAAGGGGAAATCATGCTTAGCTCTATTACTCGTTTTCTGCGCGACGAAGAAGGTGCAACCGCAATTGAATATGGAATTATTGCGGGGCTCATGGCAATTATCTTGATTGGGATCTTTTCCGAAACAAGTGGCATCGGCAAGGCACTGATTGATATGTTCAGCTACATCGGGGGAAAGCTGCCTAAAGCGGACAGCTGAGAGCATCGATTTGCGACCGGAATTCGTCCTGCTTCTCTGGCTGGCCCTGATCGCCGTCCATGACTTTCGCAGGCGCATCGTTCCCAACTGGCTGGTGCTGTCGGGCGCCGTTGCGGCGCTCGCACAGCTCGCCCTCGGCTTCCAACCCGTGGGGATCGGCTGGTCGGAAGCCTTGCTCGGCTTTGCCGCGGGATTCGGTGTTCTCCTGCTTTTCTACGCCCTCGGCGTCATGGGAGCAGGCGACGTGAAGTTCGCAGGCGCTCTCGGTCTGTGGATCGGCCCAGCCGCACTCTTTCCTGTCTGGATCGGAGGCAGTCTTCTCGCCGCGGCTCACGGCATCCTCTGGCTGGCTCTGCAGCGCTGGCCGCTGTTTCCACGGCTCGCACTCCTGCTTTCGAGGCAACGCGCGACAGCCGAAGGCGCAGTGCCCATCGAACGCCGTGCGCGTTTTGTCCCTTATGCGGCCTATCTGTCTCTGGCCACCGCGGTATGGCTGATTTGGGGGCGACAGAGGTAATCGCACACACAGCGGCAAGCCCGCGGATCGTCGATTTCCGTGTCGCCCACCCCCTCACTTTCAACACGCCGCCCATGATCCACCTCACCAAGATAGTCGCTGCCATCCTCGTGCTGCTCGCCATTGCACTGGGTGGCTACGCGTGGATGCTCAGCCGCCAAGCGCCTCCGCCCACAAAAACCGTTGCTGCACCAACTGCTGCGCCGACGAAGGCGCGGGAAACGACAACCTATCCCGTGGTCGTCGCGTCGAAGCCCCTGCTGGCGGGACAAGTCATTGCCGCCGAGGCACTGCGCATCGAACGCCTGCCGATCAATCCCGCAGGTGCATTCCAGACGACCGCTGATGCCGTCGGCCGTGTACCGGTACTGAATCTCGGCGAGGGCACGCCGTTGCAGGAAGGACAGTTGGTCTCGGGTCTCGCGCTGCGCGTGGCAGAGGGGGAGCGTGCCGTGGCCGTCAAGGCCGACGAAGTCATGGGCGTCGGCAACAAGGTTCAGCCAGGCGACTTCGTCGATGTCTTCGTGATGTTCAAGTCAGATGGCAAGGACATCGACCGCAGCCAGGCCCGACTGCTGCTCGCACGCAAGCGCGTGCTGGCATTCGGCAGCGCTTCCGTCGACGGCATGCAGCCCAAGGGAGCCGACGGCAAGGCGGGCACGGCACAGCCACCCACACAACGCACCGAAGCAGCCAGGACAGCCGTTCTGGCAGTTGCAGTCGACGAGATCAATAGGCTGACGCTCGGCGAATCCAGCGGCCGGCTGCTGCTTGCACTGCGCAACCCGACCGACACTGCCGAGCCCGACCCCAAGCTCTTCGCGGAATTGCCTACCGCCTTGACGATCGCACCCGCCAAGCCTGGCGAACCACGCCGGGCGCCGCTTGGGGGACTGGACAAGGCGCAAGCCGGCCTGACGGCAATGGATTTTGTTTCCGGCAACGTGGCTGAAGGCAGTCGACGCCCCCATGCGGCAGCCCGGTCGCCCTCTCCCGGAAATTCCGGCCTGCCCGCACGCGGAGGCACTGAAGTTGAAGTGATTCGCGGCGAACGCAGTGAAACCGTGCGCTATTGACTGGCCGAGCCAATGACCGCCCAACAAGAAAGAAAACACATGCCGCACCGCGTGAAGTCGGACGATTTTCATCGCCAGTCCACCCGAAATGGGCCGCAGCAGTTTCGTCTCGTGTTCATTGCGCTGTCTCTCGCTTCGATCAGCGCTTTCCCCTCCATCTCGCGGGCCGCCGGTCCGCAGGCAAAGCCAGCGAGCCCGGCGCGCCAACAATCCGACACGCTCGTCATGCAGGCCGGCACGCAAAAAGAATTGCTGGTCGACAAGGGCATCGACCGCATGGCCATCGCGGACGAAGCCGTGGTCGGCGTAACGCTGACCCGAAAGGCTGCGGGTTCACCCGCCGCACGCCTCATCGTCACGGCCAAGGCCGCCGGCCGCACGACCTTGATGGTCTGGGAAAAAGGCAACCCGGCCGCCACGACTTACGCAGTGGAAGTGCGCCGCCGTGCGGCAATCGTGACGGGCTCCACCGACAGCCTCCCGGCTCACCAGCAAGCCACGGACATCGCCCTTTCGAGCGCAGACGAGAAGACCCCGCTGGTAGACCGCTCCATCGTGAACGTGCGCAGCCACACGGTGCAAGTCGAGGTCAAGGTCGTGGAGTTCAGTCGAAGCGTGTTGAAAGAAGCGGGGTTCAATCTCTCGTCCTATGGCGCCAACAGCCATGGCTTCAGTTTCAGCAACATCAGCCCGTCCGGGGCCCTCGCCGACGCATTCAGCCTTGCCTTGGGCTTCGGCAACGCCAACAAGGGCCGCGGCATGACGTTGACGTTGAATCTGCTCGAAGGTAACGGCCTCGCCCGCGTGCTTGCGGAACCGACACTGGTGGCGATGTCGGGCCAGAGCGCAAGCTTCCTCGCCGGCGGCGAGTTGCCGATTCCGGTACCGCAAAGCCTCGGCACGACGACTATCGAGTACAAGCCTTTCGGCATCGGGCTGTCGGTGACCCCCACGGTCCTGTCGAACGACCGAATCGTCCTGAAGGTCGCGCCGGAAGCAAGCGACCTCGACTACACCAACGCCCTGAGCATCGACGGCGTCGCGGTTCCCGCAATCACGACGCGCCGCGCGGACACAACCGTCGAACTCGGCGACGGCGAGAGCTTCGTCATCGGCGGCTTGGTGAGTCGCACCACGTCATCCAATGTCGACAAGGTGCCGCTGCTCGGCGACATCCCGATCCTCGGTTCGTTCTTCAGGCAGAACAAGTACACGATGAGCGAGAAGGAACTGGTGATCATGGTGACGCCGCATCTGGTCAAGCCCATCGCACGCAACACCGATCTCGCTCCATTCCTGCCGGGTACCGCAGAACAACGCGACGGCGCGGTGTGGCGCTCGATCTTCCTGGGCGGCGCAGCCAACACCGCGCTTCCAGGCTTCTCGCGTTGAAGAGACACCGGCGTGAACGCCAGAAATGCTGACCTCATGAACGCACCACGCGACAGCATTCCGGAAACGGGCGCGGAGACCTACTTGTTCGCATCGAGCAACGGCAGCCACATCACCTGGCTGACCGACGCGCTCGGGCGGCTGGGTTCCGTGGTCGTGCTTGCTCCAGACACGAAGTCGATCGACGAGCGCATCGCCCTGCTCGGTCCTGTCGCGATATTCATCGACTTTTCACCCGACCAGATGGCTGGTGCCAACCAGCTTCACCAGCGGCTTAAAAGGGACTGGCCCGCTTTGCCAGTGCTTGCCATGGGAACGTCGGCGGAGCCCACGGCGATGCTTGCAGCTCTGCGCGCGGGCGTCGATGATTTCGTCGATGTTGCAGCAGCGCCGAGTGAAGCAGTGACCACATTGAAAACACTGCTCGAGCGGCGCAGCAGCTTGCAAGGCGGTACCCGCGGCAACACCCTCGCGTTGCTTGGCGCGCGCGCTGGGCTGGGAGTGACCACGCTGGCGACCAGCCTGGCCCTCATGCTGAATGCTCAGTTGGCCCACGCGCCCGCAAGACCACCGTCGCGCGCGACGCGGCACGGGGTGGCTTTGCTAGATCTCGGCCTCCCTGCGCGCGACGGCTTGCTTTACCTCGACACCCAGAGCGGCTTCAGCTTCGTCGACGGCGTGCGCAACCTGCGGCGCCTTGACCAGACGCTGCTGCACACGGCCCTTGCGCACCACACCAGCGGTGTCGCCGTGCTGCCACTGCCCGCCAGCCTGTCGCAGGTGCGAGAGATCTCGCATGCCGATTCCGTGGCGCTGATCAAGAGACTCTCCGACTTCTTCGACTTCCAGATCGCGGACCTCGGCGGCTTCTCTACCGTCGACTTCATCGCTCAAACCCTGCGCGAGGCACAGCAGACCTGGGTCGTGTGCGACCAGAGCATCGGTGCCATCGTCTCCACAGCCAATCTGTTGAAAGAGCTTCGCGCACGCGGCGTCGAGACCGAGCAGCTATCCCTGGTCGTGAACAAATTCGACAGTCATGTCGGCCTGTCGGCGAAGGACATCGCCGAGCGCCTCGAATTGCCGCTGCTTCATGTGTTGCCCGCGCGCAGCGCACCGTTGCTGGCGGCCGCAAGCCGCGGGGAAATGCTGGTGCGTACCGCGCGTAGCGACCCCTATTCACAGGCCGTCACGGGCCTCGCTCGAAGCCTCCATCAGCAGTACATGTCCGCGTCGGGCCAACCGCCAGCGAAAGATCAGCGCTGGGTTGCACTGATGTCGCAAATCACCGGGCTCTGGAAGAGTTCAAACGAAAGTTGAGCCAATGTCCACCGATATCGAATTTGCCGACGACGATCAGGCATTCATCAATTCGCAGCAGTTCCAGGACATCAAGAGCTGGACGCACGACCATTTGCTCAGCCGCATCGAGGAGCTCGGGGCAGAGTTCGGTCGCTGGTCGCGAGCATCGATCCAGCAGTTCGTCGAGTTGGAGGTCGACAGCTTTGTACGGCTGCGCCGCGTGCCGATCAACGATCGCGAAATGCAGCTCATCTCCGACGCGCTCACAAAGGAGCTGGCGGGCTTCGGCCCGCTGGAAGACCTGCTCAACGATCCCGCGGTCGAAGACATCCTCATCAACGGGCACACGAACGTGTACGTATCGCGCAATGGCGTGCTCGAACGCGAAACGCTGCGCTTCGCCGATACCGAACACGTGATGCGCATCGTGCGCCGCATCCTTGCCCCACTGGGCCGACGGCTCGATGAAGCCAACCCGATGGTCGATGCGCGGCTTCCCGACGGAGGCCGCATCAACGTCATCATCGAACCCCTGGCCATCGACGGACTTTCGGTGTCGATCCGGAAATTCCGCAAGGAGCCGCTTACACCGGCAGACTTGGTCAAGCTGGGCACCTTCGATGCAGGCATGGCTCAACTGCTCGAGATCGCCGTACGCGCACGCTGCAACATCCTGGTCAGCGGCGGCACGAGTTCCGGCAAGACCTCTCTGCTCAACGCCCTCGCTAGCTTCATCCCGCCCGCCGAACGGGTGATCACGATCGAAGACACCGCGGAACTCTCGCTCGGCCACACCCACGTGGTGCGCCTCGAAAGCCGTCCTGGCGGCTTCGACGGCACCGGCGTGGTCTCGATCCGCGACCTGCTGCGCAACAGCCTGCGCATGCGGCCGGACCGCATCATCGTTGGCGAAGTCCGGGGCGCCGAGGTAATCGAGATGATGCAGGCGATGAACACGGGTCACGAAGGCTCGATGGGCACCATCCACGCCAGTTCGCCTCGTGAATGCCTCTATCGCCTAGAGATGCTTGCGGGCTTTGCGGGCTACCAGGGTAGCGAAGTGAGCTTGCGCCGCCAGATTGCCAACGCCATCGACTTCATTGTGCAGATCGGGCGCATGTCTGGTGGTCAACGGCGCATCGTGTCGCTGAGCGAAATCACGGGCGTCAACGACAACGTCGTGGCGATGCAGGAGCTATACCGATATGACCCGATCGTGTCGCCCGACGGCGAAGAGCGCGACCGGTGGATATCCCTCGGCATTGCACCCCACTCGCCCAAGATCACACGGTTCCGGCAGATGATGACGCGTTCGCAAGGGGATCGCCGTGGATGAGATTCTGCTGATCGTAGTTTGCCTAGCGTTGCTGCTCGCGGCGGCAGGCATTCTGCTTTGGCAATGGGCGCGAGGGCGTCAAGAGCGGCAAGCTGTCTATCGCCATCTGGCGCAGCAACTCGAGGCCAAGGCCGTTGCAGTCGCCGTGGAAGCTTCGCTGTCGGCTTCGCCGCGCACGTCGTTCATCGACACGCCCGGCAGCGGCATCGCGGCAGACCCGTGGATGAATGCCGGCGGCGAGCCACCAGCGACTCCAACCCGCAGGGCCCGCCTCCAGGCGTTATTGCCGTCCTGGCTGGAAGGTGCCATTTCGGTGCAGGCGATTGCATTGGCTGCTCTCGCGATCGTGGCCCTGAGCGCAGTGGCCGGCCTGTTCGCCGGCTGGATCGGCGCTATCGCGACATTCGTCGTGCTGCTGGCCCTGGCGCTGTTCGGGCTGTGGCTGCGTCTTCAGAAGTTTCGCCGCCAACTGGTCAGCCAGCTTCCCGCATTTATCGATTCGATGGTGCGCCTCATCACCATCGGCAACTCCACGCAAGCCGCGTTTCAACTGGCGATTTCATCGACGCAGCCACCGCTGCAAAGCTATCTCGAACGTTCGGCGAATCTGGTGCGCGCCGGCGTGGACCTCGACCGTGCACTGCACCAGACGGCGGCCAGCGTGCGCGTCGAGGAAATGTATCTCCTGGCATCTATCCTCGGGCTGGGCGTGCGCTATGGCGGACGTGCGGACCTGCTGCTGGAACGCGTTGCGAACTTCATGCGCGACCGTGAGCAGGCCCAGCACGAACTCGTCGCAATGTCGGCCGAGACGCGGCTTTCGGCGTGGATCCTTGGCCTCCTGCCCTTGGGCGTGGGCGGCTTCATCATCATCTCCAACCCGGGCTACTTCCTGCGGATGTGGTACGACTCCACCGGCCAGATGATGATCTTCGGTGCGGTAGGCCTGCAGTTGCTCGGCACCGTGCTGCTCTATCGACTGGCGAGGTTGACATGATGTTCACTCCCGCGCAGCTCGCCGTTTGGAGTCTCGTGTTGCTGGCGCTGGGTCTTTGCACCGCAGCAGCTGGCCTGCTGGTCAACGAAGTGCGGCGCGCCCAGCGCAGCAAAGCCTTGGGCCGGGCACTTCACCGCGACGATGCAGTCATCGATGCAGTCGTCGATGCTTCATCGGAAGTCGAGGCCGCGAGACGCGCCGACGCCGACCTGCCGTTGCATTGGCTCAATACCCGGATCGGCAAGGCCCTGGTCGCCGATGAAGACCGGCGGTTGATCGATCAATGCGGCTTTTCTTCGATGCGGGCGCAACTCGTTTTTCTGGTGACACGGATCGCGCTGGCAATTCTGCTGCCCACGCTGGCTCTGTTGTTCTGGCCCGGTCTCGTCTCGACGAGAAAGCTGACCATCATTGCAGCATCGGCCATCGGCATTGGTTTCATGGTCCCGAAATGGTTGCTCGGCCGACTCGCCGCCAAGCGGCGCGAGCGCGTGGCACATGAGCTGCCGCTCTTCATTGACCTCCTTCGGCTTCTTCAGGGCGTAGGCTTGAGCCTCGACCAGAGCCTGCAGATCATGGCCAACGATTTCGCACACGTCATGCCGGTACTGGGCCATGAGCTGACGCTCGCCAACAGCCAATACAGCCGCGGCCGCACGCGCGAACATTCGCTTGCGCGCCTCGGAACCTTGCATGCGAACGAAAACCTCGCGGGCATGGTCTCCTTGCTTGTGCAGGTCGATCGTCATGGCGGTGCCGTCCAGGAACCCCTGCGCATCTTCAGCGACCGATTGCGCGAACACCGCAAGTCGGAAATGAAAGCACGCATCGGCAAGATCACCGTGAAGATGACCGGCGTGATGGTCAGCACGCTTCTGCCGGCGCTCGTGATCGTGACCGCTGGCCCAGGCTTCATCGCCATCATCCGTTCACTGGGAGCCATGTCCAAATGAACATCGTCTTGCAAGACTCAAAGTGCGCTTGCGCGCTGCTCGTGGCCCTGGTGATGCTGGCCGGCTGCGGTGGGCCCAAAGGCCTGTATCCGGCAGCCGCCGATGCGCAACAGCGGATGGCGGCAGAGACTGCTGCGACGCAGAAGAACGCGACGAACATCGACACCGCCGCAACGTACATGAAGCTCGTCGAGCAGATGCAGACGGACGGCCTGTGGTTCGCATCGCTTGCGCATATCGATGCCCTCGAGCAACGCTGGGGCGTATCTCCCGAATCGAGTCGCCTGCGTGCCGACGCACTGCGCCAGACGGGCGAGACGGCAAGCAGTGAGGCTTCTTACAAGCGCCTGATTGGTACCCCGCTCGAAGGCGCCGGCTACCACGGCCTCGGACTGCTGGCAGGCGGGCGCGGCGACTATTCCACAGCCGTCGCACTGCTGAAGGAAGCACAACGGCGCAACCCTACCGACGCAGTACTTCTGAGCGACCTCGGTTACGCCAGCTTGCGCGCGGGACTCATCGCGCAGGCGCGCCTGCCGTTGATGCAAGCGCTGCAACTTCGCTCCGACAATACCCAGGCACAAGCCAACCTCGCGCTGTACCTCGAGGTTACGCAACAGCAGGCCCAAGCCGACGCACTGATGGAGGCCCACCGCATGTCGCCCGCAACACGCGCCGCGATTCGCGAGAGCGCACGTCAACTTGGCAGTGCGCCTTTGGCTTCCGCGCAGCCTACTCCCCAACCTGCGATTGCACGCGCGAGTGCTCCGGACGACAACGCCATACCCCTGCGTCTCAAGGCCGCACGCTGGCCAGGCATGGGCGGAGCGCAGGCCAATGCAGGTCCGGCCACCTCCATCAGCCCGATCACACGAGGTACAGAATGAACAATCGCCTTCCCCGCTCCAACACCGCCTGGCCCGTGACCGGACTCGCCCTTGCGCTGATGGTCGCCGCCGCTTCCGCGCAGACCGCACCCACCGCGCTCGCACCCGAGGCGAAACCGACACCACAAGCAACCCCTGTGGCTGCACCGGCCTCGGGCGCTTCGATGCAAGAAGGCGTCGGGCAGGCGGCAGCGTATGAAATGGCCGACTTCGAGGACGCGCCGCCCTTGCAGGTTGGGGACGCTGCATCGAGCCTGCTCGCATGGCAACGCGATGGCGGCATCGCCTCGCCCACTCCGCGTCCGATTGCGGGCGATGTCGCACGGCGAAGCTACGAGCGCTATCTGAAGAGCTTCGAATACCCGATCCCCGAGCGGCTGAACTCGACGGTCAAGACCGGCAGCAACACGAGCGGCAGCAAGTAGGCCGCCAAGGCGGCGTTCCTGCTCGAACCACCACCGCACACCATGAGACTCTCGCCCCCTCGGACGAATCCGCGCACCCAGCGCGGCGTCTACGCGCTTGAGTTCGCGATCGCCTTTCTGATCTTCTTCACCCTGCTCTACGCCATCATTTGCTACGGCGTCCTTTTCGCCATTCGCTTTGGCCTGCAGAACGCCGCCGAGGACGGCGCGCGCGCCGCGCTTCGCTATCCGGTCGGCGCGACAACCAGAGCCGCGAAGGCGTACGACGTCGCGCGCGATCAGGCCAGCGGCCTGCTGCCCATCGCCCCGACCGTGGACGCCAAGATCTGCCAGGTAGCCAGCAACGACTGCTCGGCCACCCGCGTGTGCAGCATCCTCTGGGAACAGCGCTGCCAGATCGTAGTCACGATCACGGCATCGGGCCTCAAGGACATGCTGCCGCCGCTCCCCGCTTTTGCCGTACCCGACACCCTGGTTGCCAAGGCGAGCATGCTGCTCGACGGGAGGACACCATGATGAAGCGCGTCGCAACGCCACGGGAAGGGGCCCGATTCGCCACTGGCCGCCAATGCCGTCAACGCGGCATTGCGGCGATCGAGTTCGCGTTCACGTTCACGTTCCTGTTCCTGGTCATCTATGGCATCGCCACGTTCGGGTCGGTCTTGTACGTTCAGCAGGCCGTATCGCGGGCCGGCGAGGACGGCGCGCGCGCGCTGTCGCAGCCGTCGATGATGGGTCTTTCGGACGACGCCCTGCGCAAGCAGCGGGTCCAGGACGCCGTCCATGAATCGTTGGCTGGTTCGCTGGTCGTGCCGGAAGCCAGCAATGCCGACTCGACGAGCCGCCTCGGTTGGATCAAGAGTCATGTGACCGTGACGGTGGTGATGACGGGCGCGGGCGGCTCGGCTCCCGCCACGGGTGCAGTAGTGACCGTGGCCTATCCCTACAGCGCGAACCGGTTGCTGCCGTCGCTGCCTCTCCTGGACACCAGTCGTTGGATGCCGGATACCGTCACGGGCCGGGCGGCCGCCGCGCTTCCGTCCTGAAAGGCACGCCATGAGACATGAATCGCCATCTCTTCGCCAACGGCATCGCGGCTCGATCCTGGTCAACAC
This sequence comes from Variovorax sp. YR634, assembly GCF_900106655.1. Classification (NCBI taxonomy): domain Bacteria; kingdom Pseudomonadati; phylum Pseudomonadota; class Betaproteobacteria; order Burkholderiales; family Comamonadaceae; genus Variovorax; species Variovorax sp. YR634. The sequence continues at coordinate 65,130 of NZ_FNOL01000015.1, read as the reverse complement.
GGCCATTGCCATGAGCCTGATCCTGATCGTTCTGATCGGAACGGAACTCGGCTACCTGTTCTTCATGAAGCGGGAACTGCAGAAAACCGTTGACCTCGCCGCGCTGGCTGGTGCGCAGGCATTGAAGCCCTCGGCATGCGCGCCCGCACAACAGGCAGCGAAGGACAACGCCGCCAAGAACTTCCCTGTCGGTATCGATCCTCTGGTAAATGCCGAGGTGGAATGCGGGAACTGGGACCCGCTCTCTCGCACGCCTCCGCTCTACTTCGGCGCGCCGAATCCGGGAGAGCAGTTGAATGCGGTGCGCATCTCCATCACGCGAAGCCCTTCGATGCTGCCGCTTTCGTTCACCGGTAACGCGCAGCATTCGATCGTCGTCTCGGCGATCGCCTACCAGTCGGTTCCCCAGGCGATGCTCAGCATCCGGAGCACGCTGCTGACTGTTGACACGACCAAATCCGCACTGCTGGACACCGTCTTCGGCAAGCTCCTGGGCGGCAACGTGGCGCTCACCGCGGTTGGCTGGCAAGGCTTGGTGACCACCCAGGTCAACCTGCTGTCTTTCCTGGATGCCATCGCACTGCAGGTCGGCCTGCAGGCTGGCCAGTACGAGCAGGTGCTCAACTCGCAAATCACAGCAGGCAAGCTGCTGCAGGCACTCGCAACGGTTCTCCAAAAGAACGGGGCCTTGGCGGACGTGGCACTCAACGGTTTCAACGACATGGTGGCCCTGACCACGCAAGTCTCCAACGTCCAACTCAGCGTTGCCGAGATCCTGGGCGTAGCCACAGGTACGCCCAGCAGCGCCCTGGACGTCAACCTGCAGGCCTTCCAGCTGACGCAGGCCTTCGTGCAACTTGCGAATAGCCAGCATGCGGCCACCGTCAGCGCGCCTGCCAATCTGCTGGGCCTGGCCAACGTCGTTACCACCGTCAAGGTCATCGAACCGCCACAGGTTTCAGCCATCGGAAATCCGGAACTGGCCATGCTAGATCCGTTAGGGGCCAACGGCATCCGCGTGCGCACGGCCCAGGTGCGTGCGCTGATATCGGTGGATTTCACGACCGCGCTGAACGGTGTCACCGGCCTGCTCAACGAGGTTCTCAAGCTGACGCAGCCCGTGACCGATCTGCTCAACAGCCTCCTTCATCTAGACTTGGTTGGCGTATTGAGCAACGTGCTCTGCATCGGTTGCGAAAATAAGGTGACGGACCTGCGCCTGGTGTCATCGCCGTTTCGCATCGACATCAACCTCGACGTTGCCGCAGGGAAGGCGCGCGTCGACAAATACAGCTGTCCTGCTGGCGGCAGTAAGACGCTTTCCGTGATTGCAGACACCTCGGCTGCCACCCTGCGCGTGGGGAAGATCGGCAACAGTGCCGCGGATGCTGCCGCACAAGCCTTCGCCAGCAAAGATCCCCCGAATGTCGAACCCATTCCCCTGGTTGATATCGGTTCGATGACTGTCAGAAAGACTTGCCTCGCACTGCTTTGCTCCTACTCCTGGAAAAAGGGAAACACCTGGGTCCCCGACAGCCAGAAGAGCACAGCCGATCGCCAGGCCTTCGCCGGAGGCGGCATCGGCCTGATGACCAATACCCCCGTACTCGGATCGAGCGATACCTTGGACTTCGCAGCACCGGCGGATGCCAACCTGCCCGACATCTCTGCCACCCAGATACCCACGCCCTACCAGCCCGTGGTCGCGAGCAACCTTGTCGGCAGCCTGAGCCAGACCTTGGCGCAGATCGACATCCACATGTACAAGCCGTCGGTCGACAGTGCCCTCGGCGACCTGCTGGTGGGCGTTGGAAACATTATCGACACGGTGGTTGGATTGTTGCGTGGAGTGATCTCCAGCGCACTTTCACCCCTTCTGGATCCTCTGGTGAATACATTGATCACGGCGCTGGGCATCGATCTCGCGAAGACCGAAGTGGGAGCAAGACTCACGTGCCAAGGTGGAGCGCAACTGGTTTATTGAATCGATTTTTATGAGCGCCTCCAACTTCGACGAACTCGACCTCTTTGTCTGGGAAGGCAAAGCCGACATCCTCGACCGCATCGCGCGGTGCATGGCGAGCTTCGACGTGGAGGTGATCCGGGCCGATGGCCTGCCGCCTCCGCCGCAGGATCGCGGTGCCGCGCTGCGTCCTTCGGTGGCGATCATCAGCGTCACTGTCATCGACAGCGGCGGGCTGGCGCATGCCACCGAGCTGCTGCAGGGCATGCCGGTGATCTGGGTTGCGGCGGGGTCGCGCGAGCGCGATTCGCGCACTTATCCGCCCGAATATCTGCACGTGCTGCCGTACGACTTCACCTGCGCGGAGTTGCGCACGATGGTCGCGAAGCTGGTGCGGCAGTTGCGCGCGCGCGAGGTTGCGCCGCAGCCGCCCGATGTGCTGGTGGCGCACTCCGAAGCAATGAAGGCGCTGCTGGCCGAGGTGGGCGCCTTTGCCGACTGCGATCACAGCGTGCTGGTGCGCGGCGAAACGGGCGTGGGCAAGGAGCGCATTGCGCAGCAGCTGCACCTGGGGCACCAGCACTACAGCAAGGGCGCGTTCGTGGCGGTGAACTGCGGCGCGATTCCCGACGGGCTTTTCGAGTCGCTGTTCTTCGGCCACACCAAGGGGTCTTTCACGGGCGCGGTGCATGCGCATCGCGGCTACTTCGAGCAGGCCACGGGCGGCACGCTGTTCCTCGACGAAATCGGCGACCTGCCGCGCTACCAGCAGGTCAAGCTGCTGCGCGTGCTGGAAGACAGTGCGGTCACGCGGCTGGGCGCGACGGCGCCGGTGCGCGTCGACTTCCGGCTGGTGGCGGCCACCAACCGCAACCTGCGCGAGATGGTGGCGAGCGGCGAGTTCCGCGCCGACCTGTTCTACCGGCTCGCTGTGATCGAGCTGCACGTGCCCAGCCTCGAAGAGCGCGGCGAGGTCGACAAGATCGCGATCTTCAAGGCGCTGCTGACCAACGTGCTGGGCGACGAGCTCGAAACGCTCGGCGAAACGCCGCACTGGCTCAGCGACGCGGTGGCCGAGACCTACTTTCCGGGCAACGTGCGGCAGCTGCGCAATCTCGCGGAGCGCGTGGGCGTGATCGCGCGGCAACTGCACGCCTGGGACCAGAACCTGATCCAGCGCGCGATCGCACTCACGCGCGGCACGCCCGCGCCGGCGATCTTCGCCGACCGCAATGGCATGGGCGGCGGCAGCAGCAACGGCAATGGCAGCTCGCTCGATGGCAGCGCCGACCGCAAGGGCTGGAACAGCAGCGAGCGCAATCGCATCATCGCGGCGCTGGAGATCAACGACTGGAAGCGCCAGGACACCGCGCAGCACCTGGGCATCAGCCGCAAGGTGCTGTGGGAGAAGATGCGCAAGTACCAGATCCTCGACGGCGAGCCAGGCATCCCCGAAGACGCCTGACCGACGACAGCGGCCTCAGGGCGTCGAAAGGCGCGGGGTCTTGCGCAGCGGCGGGTTCGCTCCAGCCGCGTCCACGCTGCGCTCGGCCACCGGCTCGCTCGCGCAGGCCGTGTTGCTCGAGATACAGAGCTTTGCCAGCAGGCCGTCTTCCGTCAGCACCTGGCGGCTGGGCGCGCCGAAGAGGCGGTCGATCCAGCCGTTGGTGCCCACCGGGTCGATGCGCAGTTCTCCAGTGGTGCGCGCCAGGCGCAGCTCGGAGATGCGCAGGTCGAACACGCCGTCGACGTAGTCGAACAGCAGCGTGTAGTAGTCGAGCTGCGCGTCGAGCACCTTGGGCAGGGTCTCGCGGCCGAACTCCATCAGGCGGCGGCGGCCGCGGAAGGCCTGGCCGGCGGTGCTGACGGCTTCCATCAGTTGCTTCTCGCGCTCGCGGCCGGAGACGGTGCGCGACCACGATGCCGACGTGAGCTCGAACAGGTTGAGCTTCACGCCTTCGAGCTTGGCTTCCTGGTTGGCGACTTCGGCCAGCGCCGACTTCAGGCGCAGCTGCCGGTCGAAGCCGTTGCCGAAGTTCCAGTTGAGTTCGACGGCCGCGCGCGTCGGGTCCTGCGGCGAAACGCCGCGCGGGTCTTTGCTCTTCACGAGCACGGCGTCGAGCGACGGGTAGAGGCTCGCGTCCTGCTGGTCGGCCAGCGCCTTGGCGCGGTCGATGCGGCCCTGCGCCTCTGCAATTTCAGTGCTGCGCGACTCTGCACGGCGCAGCGCCTCTTCCTGCGAGCCGATGCGCCATTGCGTCGGTGCCGCGAGCACGGGCAGCGACTCGGGATTGGGCGAGAACTTGAAGTAGTTGCGGAACTTGGCGAGCGCCTCGTCGCGCTGCGCCTCGAAGTCGGACTCGCGCGCGGCCACCAGCGCGCGCCGCGAGGCGGCCATGTTCAGGTCGTTGTCACCGCTCACGCCCAGCGCCACGCGGCGGGCCTCGGCCTTGGAGATTTCGGCCACCACTTCGGTGGCCTTGTGTGCGATCTGCTTCTTGAGGTCGAAGCGCTGCACCTGCAGGTAGGCGGTAAGCGCGTCCAGCACCACCTTCTGCGAGGTGGTGATGACGGCTTCGTCGTCCGCCTGGTTGCCCGCTTCGGCGGCGCGCTGCGCGGCGCTCATGGCACCGCCGTCGATCAGGCTCATGCGCGCCTCGGCGGTGAGCACGGTGTAGCTTTGGGTCTTGGCGTTTTCCGCGCCGCTGTTGTAGTTGCCGGACGAAGTGCCGAGCTTGAAGCGCGGGTAGCGCGCCTGCTTGGCCGCATCCACGCTGTAGCTGCTGGTGTTGGCTGCCGCCTGCGCGGTCTGCACTTCAGGGTATTCCTGCGACAGCGTTATCAGGGCCTGCTTCACCTGCTGGGTGTAGCTCGCGGCGCCGAGCGACGGCGGGGACAGGCGGCGCGCAAGCATGAGCGTGGCACCTGCCTCCTGCTGCTGCTGTTGTTGCTCCTGCGCAAAGGCAGCGGGTGGCAGCGCGAAGCTCGCGCACAACGCTGCGCAGACAGCGCCGGAGCCCATGCGGCGCAGGTCGACCGGTTTGCGGTACTTCATGGTTCGCGGAAGGCTTCGCGCCGCAGCTTGAGCACAGGTCGCAGGATGTACCAGATGAACGGGTCGGTGCCCACACGCAAGTCCACTTCGGACTCCATGCCGGCGGTAATGCGGTTCTCGTCGCGCCCCACGTGGGACTGAGACATGCTGATGAGCAGCCGGTAGTACGGCGCACCGCTGGAAATGGCCGGGTCGCGGTCGGCATCGGCCGCCACCAGCTTGACCTTGCCGTCGACCGCGCCGTAGCGCAGGTAGTCGTAGGCGGTGATCTTCACCCGCGCCTGCTGGCCCACTTCGATGAAGCCGCGGTCGTTGGGATTGAGCCGCGCCTCGACCATGATTTCGTCCTCGTCGGGCACCACTTCGAGAATCGACTCGCCGGGCTTCACCACCCAGCCCGGGCTGGAGTTGCGCAGGCCCTTGACGATGCCGTCCGACGGCGCCTTCACCACCGTGCGCGAACGCTGGGTGCGGGCACGCGCCAGGTCTTCGCTCAGGCTGGCGAACTGGCGCTCGACCGTGGCCAGTTCATCCGATGCGCGGCGGCGAAAGCGCCCTTCGGCCTCGGCCATCTTGGCCTGCGCCTCGGTGATGGAAGCGTTGGCCGAAATCACGCCCTGGCGCGCCACCGCGAGTTCGCTGCGCGCGCTCTCGGCCTGGCGCCGCTTCTCCAGCACCTCGACCTGGCCGACCAGCTTCTCGCTGAGCAGCTGCTCGGAAATTTCGAGTTCCTTTTGCGCCAGCACCAACCGGTCGCTCAAGCCCTTGACCTTGGCCTGCTGCTCCAGCTGCTTGCTGCGCGCCTGCTCCAGGCCCGACACGGCGCCGGCCATCACGCCGCGCTGTTCGAGCGCGCGCGCCTGGTAGGCGCCGGTCTCGCCTTCGAACACGGCCTCGTCGATGTCGGCGGCAAAAGATTCGCGCTTGAGCGGCTGGCCGCGGCTCTCGGCGATGAGGCGCACGCGGGTAGCCTGCGTGGCGGCATAGCGGGCAGTGAGTTCTTCGAGGTTGAGGCCGCTGCCGCCCAGGTCGATCTCGACCAGCGACTGCCCCTGCTTGACCTTGTCGCCTTCCTTCACCAGCACGTTGCTGACGATGCCGCCTTCCAGGTGCTGGATCGACTTGACGCGGTCAGAAGGGATCACGCGGCCGGGCGCGACCACCACGGTCTCCATCGGGAAGCCAAGGCCCACCAGGGCCAGCACGCCGATCGCGCCGCCGATGATCCACTGGCGCCGCCGCCCCTGCGGCGAGGTCTGGGCCGCGCGCTTGTCGTTCTCGTCCTGAAGAATCTGCGGCAAATCTGATTTCAAGTCGCGTCCCCGGTCACTCGTCATTCGCGCATCACGCCATCGAGCGGGAGGCCGTGGCCCCCGCTGCACCGTCTTCCGCATCGCCCAGCGCGACCAGCGGTTTCTTCACGCCGAACAGCTTAGGCACCATCAGCGCAGCCGTGCCCTGCTCCACATTGCCCAGCCCCGTGACGTGGTAGACCACGCTGGCGGCGGAGACGATGCGCAGCGAATGCGTGACCACCACCACGGTGCGCACCTTGGCCACCGCGAGCAGCGTGGCGAGCAGGTTGCGCTCGCTCTGGAAGTCGAGGTCGTTGCTGGGCTCGTCAAGCACCAGCACCGAGGGCTTGCGCAGAAAGCTCATGGCCAGCGCCAGCTTGCGCCGCTCGCCCACCGACACGCCGGTGCCGCCTTCGCCGACCATGGTGCGGTAGCCGTCGGGCAGCCGCGAGATGAAGTCGTGCGCGCCCGAGAGCTTGCAGGCCGCAACGATCTGCTCGTCGCTCTGGCCCGGGGCCGTGCGGCGCATCACGTCGATGAGCGAGCCGCCGAACCAGTAGACCTCCTGCGAGAGATAGCTGATCCAGTGCGACAGCTCTTCGCGGCCGAACTGCGAGAGGTCGTACTCGCCAATGCTGACGATGCCGCGCGTGGGCGTGTACAGGCCCGACAGCAGCTTCACCAGCGTGGACTTGCCCGCGCCGTTGCGCCCGACGATCACGTGCAGCCCGCCCGGGCCGATGTCGAGGTCGACGTTTTCCAGCACCGGCTGCTGCGCCGTTTCGGTGAAGCTGAAGCTCACGTCTTTCAGGGTGATGCGGCCCAGCGGCTGCGGCAGCGTCATGCCCGTGGGCGGCTTCTCGACCGGTTCGCGCAGAACGGTTTCGAGCCGCTTGGCGGCTTCCTTCGCGGTGGCCAGCGAGCGCCAGTTCGATACCAGCCCCGCCACCGGCTGCAGCGCCTTGAGCGCCAGCATGTTCGATGCGACGAGGCCGCCCACCGTCATCCACTGCTCCATCACCGAGACCGCGCCCACGGTCACCACGACGACGGAGAACACGGTGAGCAGCACGGTGGTGCCGTCGCGCGCGGTTTCGATCTGGCCGTTCTTGCTGAAGCTCTCGGTGAGCCATGAGTTGTAGGTCTTGCGCCACATCTCGATGGTCGGCGCGTCGTTGGCCTGGGCCTTGAGGGTTTCGCGCGCGTTGCAGATCTCGGCCGTGACGCGCTCAAGGCCACGGCCGCGCTGCACTTCCTCGACGCGGCCGGAGCGCACTTCGTCGGCCCACCACCACGCGAGGAAAGACATGATGGCCAGGAACAGCGCCACCACCGGCAACACCGGCAGCGCGACGATGCCGATGACGATGAGCGCGAAGATGGCCATCGGCAGGTCGAAGATCGATTGCGCGAGCCCGCCGGTGACGGTGCCGCGCACCGAGGCCACGTCGCGGAAGTACAGGTGCCACACAGAAGCAGGCCGTGCTTCGAGCGCGCGCAGCGGGCGGCCCAGCATCGAATTCAGCAGCGCGCCCGACACACCGTGGTCGATGATGGCGCCCGCATTGCGCAGCAGCCGCGAGCGGCGCGTGCGCAGCCAGAACTCGATGCACAGGAAAAACAGAATGCCGCTGACCAGTGCGGCAAGCGTCGAGGTACCGCTGCGCGAGAGCACGCGGTCATACACCTGCAGCAGGAAGATCGAGGGCAGCAGCCCGAACAGGCTGATGGGTAGCGAGCGCCATGCCGCGCTCTTCACCAGCGGGTAGGCCGCTCGGAATGCGGCGTTCAAGGCGCCCGCATAGGGACTGGCGCCAGGTTCGTCTGGCGTGTCGGCAACCAATTGACTGGGCAAGAGGAACTTGATCATGGGAAAGAGCCGATCCGTCGTGCAATGACGCCTGCGTCATTATCAACTGTTACCCGGCTGTTACAAGGCAAAAATTCACTCGCCGTGCACATCAACACGACAGCTTTCGCCTCCCATGAACCGGCTCCGGTTGCGCGGCGCTTCCCTTGACCGCGCAACCGGCCGGACTCCCTGCTTTGGCCTCCCTGTTTGATTGGGGCAAACCCTCTGCGAACACCAATGCGATGTTGGCGCACAGCAGCATGCAAAGCACCCATGCGCACAGCAGTTGCAGCCAGCCCAGCCACCAGCGGCGCAACGGCTGCCGACGCAGCGGCACCTCATGTTCGAAGGGCGAATTCGCAAGTACGTTCCATCTCATGGCAGTGCTTTCAAAACCCGGGCCAACCGGGACAGGCCGACGCCCGCTGAACTCTTCGCCAGCACCCAGTCGCCGGGCTGCAGCAGGCTGCCGAGCGCGGTCGACAGATCGGACACGTCGACGAACCAGTGCGAGCGCACCTTGGTGCGAATGCGCGTGTGCAGCGCCCGCATCAGCGGGCCGCACAGCAGCACGCGGTCGGGCTGGGAGGCCAGCAACTCGGCTTCGAGGTCGAGGTGGTGGCGTTGCGCGGCGGGGCCGAGCTCCTGCATGTCGCCGAGGATCGCCACGCGGCGCGACGGCTCGCAGGGCGCCTGCGACAGCAGCTCCAGCGCCGCGCGCATCGAGCTCGGGTTGGCGTCGTAGGTCTCGTCGATCAGCTTGAAGCTGCCGCCGCCGATGTGAATGGTGTGCAGCGCACCGCGTCCACCCGGCGGCTCGAAATGCGCGAAGGGCTCGACCGCGACCGCCAGCGGCAGGCGCATGGCCTGCAGGGCCGCGAGCGCGGCGATGGCGCTCGCGCCCATGTGGCGCCCCGGCGCATTGAGCCGCAGCTGAAAGGGCTCGCCCGCCACCAGCGCCTGCACTTCGCCATGGTCGAAGGCGAGCAGGCGCACGTCGGCGTCCTTGTGCTCGCCGCAGGTCACGATCTGCAATTGCTGCGCCATCGCCGCTTCGGCGAAGGTCGCGAACTCGGGCATGTCGCGGTTGAGCACCACGCTGTCGCCCGGGGCCATGGCCTGGAAGATCCGGCTGTCGAGCCGCGCTGCGGCCTCCGACGGGCCGCGGTGTTTCTGCGACGCGGCCGACAGCCCCGTCACCACCACCAGCGAAGGCCGCACCAGCTGCGCCGACGCCGGCATGTGCGAGGTGCCCATCTCCAGCACCCAGTAGGCCGCGTGCCGCGGCATGCAGGTCATGTTCCAGGCAATGCCCGATGGCAGGCTGACGTTGCCCTCGGGCTGGCCGACCTCGCCCCACACGGTGAGCGCGCCGGCCAGCATGGCGGCGACGGTGCCGCTTGCCGCGCCGTTCGTCGCGCCGCTGCCGAGCACGCCGCACACGCGGCCGGTGAACTCGGCGCGCGCATGGTCGCCCAGCTCCAGCACGGCCTGCAGCACGTTCGACACCTTGAGCACGGGCACGCGCTTGTCGAGGTGCGGCTTGGGGTCGGTGCACAGCACGGCTGCCGCCGGTTGCAGCACGCCCTTGAGCGTGACGGCCGCCAGCGGTGTCTTCGACGGCCGCGTCTGGTGGTCGAACACCACGCGGCCCTTGCGCATGAAAGAGCGCTGCGCCACGCCGGTGGCGCGCCAGCCGTCCTCGGGCTTGACGACCCATTCGCCGCCGGTCACGCGTGCCATCTCGCTCGCAGTCCAGACGGCGCCGTCGTCGCGCGCGCCGCCCACGCCGGTGCTGCCGCCGCCGCCAGTGCCGGCCGCTCCGGGCGAGGCGCGCCGCTCCACCAGGTAGCGGTGATAGGCGACGAAGCCCGACACGTACTGCTCGACGTCGTCGATGCGCACGCGGAACGAGTGATGGCGGATGAAGAACGAGCCGACGACGGTGGAAGGCCGCCGGAAGTACATCGCCATCTCGGGCCAGAAGAAACCGTTGAGCAGGTAGTGCGCGCGGTAGTCGAGCGCGCGGTAGAACTTCTCGACGTCGAGCTCGTCGAGCAGGTGCCGCATCGCGGGCATGCCCTCGAGCCGCTGGAGCATCTGCTGCGCGGCCAGCATGAGTTCGAGCAGCGTCGGGAAGGTGGTCTTCCGGTCGAGCACGAAGTCCAGATACCCCGCCACGTTCTGCAGGCCGAAGCGAAAGTACTTCTCCTGCGGGCTCCAGTGCGTGAGTTCGTACACGCAGCAGCTGAGCCAGTGGTCGTGCGCCTGCCAGTGCTGGCTGGAGATGAAATGATCGAACGCCTTCTCGACCACGGCCAGCCATTGCGGGTCGCGCGTGAGGGCATACAGGCGCATGAGGCCGTAGGCCGCTTCGCCGTCGTAGTAAATGATGCGCGAGGCCTGCTTGACCGTGAGGTCGGCCGCATGCAGCACGTGGTTGAAGCGGCCGGTGGCCGGGTCTTGCAGCGAGGCGATGCCGAGCGCGAGCTTTTCCAGCAGCGGCAGCCAGCGGCGCGTGTCCGTCAGCTCGCAGTACTTCACCAGTGCGAGCACGCAGGCCGCGTTGCCGCCGAGCTTGATCTCCCCGCCGGTGTCTACCAGGAACGCCACCGCGCGCCCGTCCAGCAGCGTGTAGTCGCGGATCAGCGAGCTCGTGAGATGGTCGAGCGAGCGGTCGATGGCCGCGCGCAGCGTTTCGTCGCGCGTGAGCTCCCACGCTTCGATCATTGCGTAGAGCGCGCTCGCATGGCGCATCGCGTCGTAGGTCGGAATGCGGCGGTCGAAGCACGGAAAGTAGCCGTACACGAAGAGGCCGTCGCTCTGCACCTGGCGCGCCAGGTACGACGAGCCGCTGCGCACGAGGTCGAGCACCGACTGCGGGTTGAGTGCCGGCAACTGCCGCCGGCCCGCGTCGAGCCCCGTGCCCACCAGCTTGTGCACCACGCCGTCGGGCTGGCAGAACACGCCCACCGTGGCGAGCAGGTAGACCGGCTGGTCCGAGGGCATGTCCAGCGGCGGCGAACTCTGGAAACGCGCCTGGCCGTAGACCTCGAAGTTGCGCGCGTTCACCACCGAATGCGGAATGGTCGAATCGCCGCACAGCATGGCGTTGGCGTTGAGCTCCTGCTCGGTGAAGGCCAGCGCGAAGTCTTTGTCGAAGGCCAGGCCGAGGCGGAAGTAGTTGCGCTTGACGGCGGTGAGCTGTGTCTTGAACTGGGCCCAGTCCATCGGGCTCGCGCCCTCGACCCAGTCGATGCGCAGCCACGGCGACACGATGCCGCGCTCGCGCACCCAGCGCTCGGCATGCTCGGCGCCTTCGCGCCAGGCGGTCTCGAAATCGGCGGCCCGCGCGTGCACGACGTGTGCGCGCTGCGAGCCATCGCTCACGGAGAAGAACAGCGTGAACGCCGGGTACGGGGCAGGCAGCGCCGCGCACACCGACACCAGGCGTTCGTGGCAGGCGTGGAGCTGGTCTGGGAAGGACATCATTCGGCTCCGGACGAATGCGGGAGACCGGCCGCGCCCGTCATCTGCTCTCGCTTTGATGACGTGTGCGTGGGCCGGAAACCGCCGTCGTCGAAGTCATCGCGGTGATCCGGTTCAGCGGTAGCTGAATTCGGCTCGGCGATTGAGCTGATAGCCCTCCTCGGTGGTTTCGAGCGACGCTGGTTTTTCCAGGCCCCAGCTGATGGCTTCGATGCGCTCGGCGGGTACGCCGAGCTGCGTGAGCGTGCGCTGTACCGAATCGGCACGGCGCTGGCCCAGCGCGAGGTTGTACTCGCGGCCGCCGCGCTGGTCGGTGTGGCCTTCGATCACGACCCGGCTCGCCGGCCGGTTGCGCAGGAAGCTCGCATGCGCCTCGACGATGTTGCGATCGCCCGGCCTGATGTTGTATTTGTCGAAGTCGAAGTAGACGATCTTCGGCACGCCGACCGGTCCGTTCTGCGGCGGCGGCGGCGGTGCCGGCTCCACCTTCGGCACCGCGGTGGCGGCCTTGTTCGAGTAGTAGTACGTTGCATCGTCGCGGCCCGCTTTCGGGGCCGCGCAACCCACGAGGGCTGCGCCGAGGGCGACGATGGTCAGTGTGCGGAAATTCTTTTTCATATCGGTCCTTTCGAGGGACAGGCCGGTGGTGGCCTGTCCCTGGTGCTGCAGCAGCTACTAGCTCCCTCGCCCCTCTTCCTTCTTTGTCTTTTAGTGATCAGCCCAGCAGACCGTGAAGGATGTTCGTCACGGGCGACGCGGCGTGCTCGACCAGGCTGGTGATCGGGGTCACGACATCGGTCACCAGCGGGGTGACTGCATGTTCGACACCGTTCACCACGCTGCTGACAGCGTCTGCCACCGGAGCGGTCGCCGTCGTGGCACCGGCCAGGATGTCGGTCACCGGAGCCGTCACGTCGTGCACCGCGCTCGTCGCGTTCGAGACGATCGGGGCCACGGTGTCGGTCAGGCCGCTGGCGACCGAGGTCACCGGCTGCAGGATGTTGGCCACCGGGCTGTCGGCGCCGGTCAGGCCGCCGAGCAGGCCACCCACCAGACCGTCCTGACCCAGGAGGCTGCCGACGAGGCCGTCGTTGCCGAGCAGACCGCCTACCAGGCCATCGTTGCCGAGTACGCCGCCGAGCAGGCCACCGGCGTCGCCACCGGTCACGCCGCCAAGCAGGCCACCCACCAGACCGTCGTCGCCAAGGATGCCGCCGAGCAGGCCACCGGTGTCGCCACCGGTCACACCGCCGAGTACGCCGCCCAGCAGGCCGTCGTCACCGAGGATGCCGCCGAGCAGGCCACCGGTGTCGCCACCGGTCACGCCGCCGAGCACGCCGCCCAGCAGGCCGTCGTCACCGAGGATGCCGCCGAGCACGCCGCCGTCGCCACCGGTCACACCGCCGAGTACGCCACCCAGCAAGCCGTCGTCACCGAGGATGCCGCCGAGCAGGCCACCGTCGCCACCGGTCACACCGCCGAGTACGCCACCCAGCAGACCGTCGTCACCGAGGATGCCGCCGAGCAGGCCACCGTCGCCACCGGTCACGCCGCCGAGTACGCCACCCAGCAAGCCGTCGTCACCGAGGATGCCGCCGAGAAGACCGCCGTCGCCACCGGTCACGCCGCCGAGCACACCACCCAGCAAGCCGTCGTCGCCGAGGATGCCGCCGAGCAGGCCGCCGTCGCCGCCGGTAACACCGCCGAGCACGCCACCCAGCAGGCCGTCGTCACCCAGGACACCGCCAAGGAGGCCGCCGTCGCCGCCGAGCACACCGCCCAGCAGGCCATCGTCACCCAGGACACCGCCGAGCAGGCCACCGTCGCCGCCGAGCACGCCGCCCAGCAGGCCATCGTCACCCAGGACACCGCCAAGGAGGCCGCCGTCGCCGCCGAGTACGCCGCCCAGCAAGCCGTCGTCGCCCAGGACGCCACCGAGGAGACCGCCGTCGCCGCCGAGCACGCCGCCCAGCAGGCCGTCGTCACCCAGGACGCCGCCAAGGAGGCCGCCGTCGCCGCCGAGCAGGCCACCGTCGCCGCCGAGCACACCGCCCAGCAGGCCGTCATCACCCAGGACGCCGCCAAGGAGGCCGCCGTCACCGCCGAGGACGCCACCCAACAGGCCGTCGTCACCCAAGACGCCGCCGAGCAGGCCATCGCCCCCCAGCAGGTTGGCCACGCCGTCCGTCAGGTAGTCGACTTGAGCCGTGACACCGTTCAGCAGCGCGGCTGTCGTGTTCGCGCCGAGCAGTTGATCTGTCAGCGGGCTCAGCAGGCCGCTCACGCCGCCCGCAACCTGGCCAACGAGGCCGTCGACCGGGTCGAGCACGTTGGGGTCGTTCTCCGTGAAGCTGGTGCCGAGCACCGGGCCCAGCAGGCCGTCGACCGTGTCGGTCAGGCCGTCCGCGACGCCGACAACCGGCCCGAGTACGTTGCCCAGGCCGAGCCCGCCCAGCAGGCCGGTGTTCAGGCCGTCGGCCAGGTTGCCGAGCACGCCGTCGGCCGGGTCGAGCAGCGCCGCGCCGGTGCCCGGGGTGCCGCCACCGCCGATGCCACCCAGCACATCGCCGAGCAGACCGCCAAGCAGGCCGTCATCACCCAGCAGGCCACCGACCGGACCGTCTTCGCCAAGCAGGCCGCCGACCAGGCCATCCGGCCCGAGCAGGCCGCCAGCGAGGCCGTCGCCGCCGAGCACGCCGCCCAGCAGGCCATCGTCGCCCAGCAGACCACCCACCAGACCGTCGTCACCGAGCAGGCCGCCCACGATGCCGTCGCCGCCCAGCAGGCCGCCGACCAGACCGTCATCGCCCAGCACGCCGCCCAGAAGGCCATCGCCACCGAGCAGGCCACCCACCAGACCATCGTCGCCCAGCACGCCGCCGAGCAGGCCGTCGTCGCCGAGCACACCGCCCAGCAGGCCGTCGCCGCCCAGCACGCCGCCCAGGAGTCCATCGCCGCCGAGCAGACCGCCGACGAGGCCATCGTCACCCAGCAAGCCGCCGACCAGACCGTCGTCAGCGAGCAGGCCGTCGAGCGCGCCGCCCAGGAGACCGCCTTCGCCACCGAGCAGGCCGCCCAGCGGGCTGTCGGAGATGAGGCCGGAGATCGCGCCGTCCTGGCCGAGCAGGCTGTCGACCAGGCCACCGTGGCCCAGCAGCTCGCCGGTGAGGCCGCTGCTGCCCAACAGACCCGAGAGGGCGCCGTCGCCGCCGAGCAGACCGCCCACGAGGCCGTCGTCGCCCAGAACACCGCCCAGTGCGCTGCCGTCGCCGAGCAGGCCACCCAGCAGGCCCTCGTCACCCAGCAGGCCGCCGGTCAGGCTGCCCACCGCGCCGTCGCCGAGCAGGCCGCCCACGAGACCGTCGCTGCCCAGCACATTGCCGAGCAGGCCACCCACGGCGCCGTCTTCGCCCAGCAGGCCGCCGACAAGGCCGTCTTCACCGAGCAGGCCACCGACAAGGCCATCTTCAGCCAGCAGGCCTGACACCAGGCTGCCGTCGCCGAGCACGTTGCCGAGCACGCCGCCCAGGAGGCCGTCGTCGCCCACCAGCTGGTCGGTGAGGCCGCCGAGGCCGAGGGCGTCGGTCAGGCCGCTGATGATGCCGTGGTCACCGATCAGGTTGGTCAGGCCGTTGTCCAGCGCGTCGGTCAGGTAGTCGACCTGGCCCAGCACCGTGCCGAGGATGGCGGTCGTGGCGCCCTCGCCCAGCAGGTTGTCGAGCGTCGGGCTCAGGGAGTCGCCCAGCAGGCCGGTCACGCTGCCGACGGTGTTGTCGATAGGGTCGAACTGGTTGGGATCGTTCGGCGTGAACTCGCTGCCGAGCACCGGAGCCAGCACGTCGTCGAGCGTGTCGGTCAGGCCGTCGACCACGTTGTTGACCGGCGTGAGCGAGTCGCCAAGGCCGAGCGCATTGCCGAGGCTGTCGGTGACGTGACCGACGGCGCCATCGCCTGGATCGAGGAGGTGGTCTGCGTCTGCGTCTGCGTCTGCGTCTGCGTCGGCGTCGGCGTCTGCGTCGGCATCGGCATCGGCATCGGCATCGGCATCGGCATCGGCATCGGCATCGGCATCAGCGTCGGCGTCGGCATCGGCATCAGCGTCGGCGTCGGCGTCGGCGTCGGCGTCAGCGTCAGCGTCAGCGTCGGCATCGGCATCGGCATCGGCATCGGCATCTGCATCTGCATCTGCATCTGCGTCTGCGTCGGCATCTGCATCTGCGTCGGCATCTGCGTCTGCATCTGCGTCTGCATCGGCATCGGCATCGGCATCAGCATCAGCATCAGCATCAGCATCGGCATCGGCATCCGCATCACCGTCCGCATCCGCGTCGGCGTCGGCATCTGCATCCGAGTCGGCATCCGCGTCGGAGTCGCCCGGCGTGGTGGGCGTGGTCGGATTGCCCGAGCCGACGAGCAGCGGAACAACGCTGTCGCTGCCGCCGCCACCACCGCTGAGGGCGGCGCCAAGCGCTGCGGCGCCCAGGGCGCCGAGAGCGAATTCACCCAGCCCGATGCCGCTGCCGGCAGCGAGCTTCTTGGTCACGGCCAGGGCCGCGGCATCTGCGTCGCTGTCCGGCGGGGTCACTTGCAGGTCGCCCGAGGCGACATCCACATTCACTTGTTCGAGGCCGCCCGGCAGCTTGGTCGAGCCGATGGTGGCGTCGGTGCCGCCGGTGAACACACCGGCCAGCGGGGCCTTGTTGGTGGCCGATCCGGGGAAGAGAACATTGGCGTGGCCGTCCTGCGGAACGATCACGCGGTCGCCGGCCATCAGAGTCTGATTGCCATCGACGGGAATGCTGACACCGTCGCGCATCACTGCGACACCCGGCGTGGCATTCGATAATGTGCCGATGCTGGACGGGCCAGCAGCTGCGGCGGGCGCCGCCGAACCCAGCGAGGCAGGAGCGCCCAGCGGAGTGACGGTGGCCTGGGCAATGACCACAGGAGCGACGCCAGCGGCGGCAAGTCCTTCGGTCGAATTGGTCGATGCTTGTTGAGCGGTCATGGCAGCCTCTGTGACAAAAGATGCCTACTAAGGGGCAACTAGCGTGCCGCTTTTTTCGCGCCCCATGCCAAAGCGGTCCATGGCAATGCAACCTGTTGATTTGTATGGAGATTTTTCTTTAAGCGGGGGTTTCCACCAGGGTATGGAAACAGCTCGTAAGAAGGTCATTTGGCGATTCGTTACGTAACGATGTAACGCCCTGTACCCGGAACATCCGACACATCCCAAGCTCCCGAAGCCGCCTGCGAAACGGCTCGCACACACGGCCCCCACACACGGCTCCCATCCCTCTTTTTCTTCTGCTCTATCTATCTATATATATGTTCAACCCCTCCCAGGAAGACGTGCGCCGCTTCTTCTGCGACGTGTACGCCAAGCACCGGCAGGGCCTGCCGATGGAAGCGCTAGAGACCATCGCGGCCGGCTGGATCGACGAGCACCCCGAGTACCACGAGGACCTCGTCGATGCCGACGCGGCGGTGGCGCGTGTCTACGACGGATCGAACGGGCGCGAGAACCCGTTCCTTCATCTGTCGATGCATCTGTCGATCAGCGAGCAGTGCTCCATCGACCAGCCGCGCGGCATTCGCCAGGCCGTCGAGCTGCTGGCAGCGCGCCGCGGCTCGCTGCTGCATGCGCATCACGAGGCGATGGACTGCCTGGGCCAGATGATGTGGGAGAGCCAGCGCGCGGGCAGGCCGCCGGATGGCGAGGGCTACGTGGCCTGCGTACAGCGCAGGGCCACGAAAGACTAGTCAGTTAGCCGCGGGACGTTTTCCTGGGCCGCTGCGGCACCGCGCCCTGCTGCTTCGCAGCCTCGCGCAGCAGCGTTGCCATGGCGCCGCGCAGCGCCGAAGGCTCGGCATCGCTGCGCTGCAGCAGCCCGACCGGCTCTTCGGTGCCAGCCGTCTCGATGCGCAACCGCACGAGGCGACCGTCCGCCAGCTCGCCGCGCGCGGCGCCCAGCGGCGTGATCCACACCGCATCGGACACCGCCACCAGCGCGCGCGCCACCGCCACGTCGAGCGTCTGCAATGCGTTAGCCGGCAACACGAGGCCGCGCGCTGACAGGAAGCTCTCGGTGTTGTGGCGCGGGATCGTGCCCTCGCCGTACACCACCAGCGGATAAGCCAGCACCGCCTGCACCGACGCCGCCTTCAGCGCCAGCGGATGGCCCGCGCGCACGGCGAACACCAGCGGCTCGGTGTACAGCAGCTCGAAGCTCAGGCCGCCCATCAAGCGCGGATCGCTCATGCGGCCGACCACCAGGTCGAGCTCGCCGGCGCGCAGCTCGTCGAGCAGCGTGGGGTTGGCGGCGCTCTTCACCACGATCTGCACCGAGGGCCGGCTGTCGCGCAGCCGTGCGAGCGCCATCGGCAGCAGGGCCGGCGCCACGCTCGGCAGCGCGCCGATGCGCAAGCGCTCGACGCGCCCGCCTGCCGCCGGCGCCACGGCCTGCGCGCTGGCATCGAGCGCTTCGAGCACGCGCAGCGCATGCGCGAGCAGTTGCTCGCCGGCGGCCGTGAGACCCTGCACGCCGCGCCGGCCGGCCTTGCTGCGCTCGACCAGCCGCGTGCCGACGATGGACTCCAGCTCGGAGAGCGTCTTCGACACGGCCGGCTGGCTCAGCGCCAGCCGTTCGGCCGCGCGCGCGAGGTGGCGCTCCTGCGCTACGGCAACGAGGCAGCGCAGGTGCCGCAACTGCACATTGCGCACGAAGTCCTGGCGAAGATCGGCGGAGTCTTTCAATGCCTTCTGGTTATTGAGAACGGAGCAATCTTCAATTTACATCATCGGATGCCGCTTCTAAAGTGGCGGCTTCCGGATTCGTCCCACGACAGGAGACAACGTACATGTTGACCAAGACCAAGGGCCCCTCGCCCATCCTCACCCCGCGCGACTGGGAAGCCCACCCCAGTTATGTCTACCCCGGCTACAAGTCGACCGTGAAGCGCGGCCCGCAGAAGCCGCTGATTCCGCTGAAGGCCTCGCTCGGCGAACTGCAGCAGCCGGTGTACGGCCACGACAGCATCGGCGAGTTCGACAACGACCTCACGCGCAACGCGCGCCGCAACGGCGAACCGCTGGGCGAACGCATGATCCTCACCGGCCAGGTGCTCGACGAGCGCCGCCGCCCGGTGGCCAACACGCTGGTCGAGTTGTGGCAGGCCAATGCCGCCGGCCGCTACGTGCACAAGGTCGACCAGCACGACGCGCCGCTGGATCCGAACTTCCTGGGCGCGGGCCGCTGCCTGACCGACAGCGAAGGCCGCTACCGCTTTCTCACCATCAAGCCCGGCGCCTACCCCTGGGGCAATCACCCGAACGCATGGCGCCCGCAGCACATCCACCTGTCGCTGTTCGGCCAGAGCTTCGCGAGCCGCCTGGTCACGCAGATGTACTTCCCCGGCGACCCGCTGATGCAGTACGACCCGATGATCACCGGCACGCCCGAGCGCTACCGCAACCGTCTCATCGCCGATTTCAGCCTCGACATCACCGAAGAGGGCTACGCACTGGGCTACCAGTTCGACATCGTGCTGCGCGGCGCAGACGAAACGCCTTTCGAGAACCGCTGAGCCAGGAGACACACACCATGTTGATGACCGCACAGGAAGCCGACTTCGGCCAGACCCCCTCGCAAACCGTGGGCCCCTACTTCGCCTACGGCCTCACCGCCACGCAGTACGGCTACGACTTCGACCAGCCCTTCGACGCCGTGCTGGCGCTCGACAAGGCCACAGGCCAGCGCATCCGCCTCGAAGGCCGGGTGATCGACGGCGACGGCAACCCGATCAACGACGCGCTGGTCGAGATCAGCCAGCCCGACGGCGAAGGCCGCTACCCGCAGACGCCCGACGAGGCGCGCGCCATGGGCTTTCGCGCCTTCGGCCGCGTCGGCACAGGCACTGGTGAAGGCAACCGCTTCGTGTTCCACACCGTGAAGCCCGGCGCCGAATCGCCCGGCGAAGCACCGCACATCAACGTGATCGTGCTGATGCGCGGCCTGCTGCTGCATGCGTTCACGCGCGTGTACTTCAGCGACGAAGCCGAAGCCAACGCGAAAGACGCAGTGCTGCAGAGCGTGCCGGCCGATCGCCGCCACACGCTGATCGCCGAGCGCGTGGAGCAAGGCGGCGCAGTGACGTATCGCTTCGACATCCGCATGCAGGGCACTGACGAGACTGCCTTCTTCGACGTCTGATCTCAGGGAAATCCCGGACGCAAAAAAGCCCGCTCGCAGCGGGCTTTTTTGTTATGAGCGAAGCGCTTATTCGGCGCCGTGGTGAATGCGCGATTCGGGCACCGTCTTCAGTTCGCCGGGCAACGAGCTGATGTAGCTGGCCAGCGTCTTGAGCTCGGCGTTGGTGAACTTCTTGTCTTCGACCTGCTGGCCCATCACCGCATTCGAGCGGCCGAGGTGCGGGTTGTTCTTCACGCGGTACGACTTGAGCGCGACGAACAGATAGTCGGCATGCTGGCCGGCCAGCTTGGGCACGGTGCCGTCGTTCGGCGTGTTGAAGTTGGCGCCGTGGCACTTGGTGCAGTTGTTGTCGGCGTTGCGGGTGATGAGCGCCTCGACATTCGAGGGCGTGGCCTTGGCCAGCGTGGCCGGCGGTGCACTGCCGTCCTTCAGGCCCAACTGGCTGTAGTAGGCAGCGAGGTCGGCGATGTCCTGGTCGGTGAGCGTGTCGGCAATGGCACGCATGGTGGGATGCTTGCGGTCGCCGCCCTTGTACGCGGTGAGCGCGGCCGTGATGTACGTGGCGCTCTGGCCGGCGATCATCGGCACCTTGTGGATCTCCGGGAAGCTGGCCTGATAGCCAATGATGCCGTGGCAGCCCACGCACATCGCAACCTTCTTTGCTCCGTCCTGGGCCTTGCCAGTGACTTGCTGGGCTTCAGCCGAGACCGTCACGCAAGCGACAGCAAGGGCAAACATCGTGGTCAACAACTTGTTCATTTTGCGCGCACAATCTCGTGGAGAGTACAGTTTTTCGAATCAACATTCGATTATATGCAGGGGTCCCCTGGAACCCTGTGCAGGCCAACCCTGAGGCTGCACAACGCGTGTCGAGTGTGTTCTTTTCTCCACCCCAGCCTCCGTCTCACTCATCTCACTCATGAAATTCCAGGGCTCAGACAATTACGTCGCCACGCAGGACCTGATGCTCGCGGTCAATGCGGCCATCACTCTCAAGCGCCCGCTGCTCGTCAAGGGCGAGCCCGGCACGGGCAAGACCATGCTGGCCGAGGAAGTGGCCCAGTCGCTCGGCCTGCCGCTGCTGCAGTGGCACATCAAGTCGACCACCAAGGCGCAGCAGGGCCTGTATGAATACGACGCCGTGAGCCGCCTGCGCGACTCGCAACTGAAGGACGTCGACGGCGGCGAGCGCGTCAAGGACATCCAGAACTACATCATCAAGGGCGTGCTCTGGCAGGCCTTCACGGCCGACCAGCCGGTGGCATTGCTCATCGACGAGATCGACAAGGCCGACATCGAATTCCCGAACGACCTGCTGCGCGAAATCGACCGCATGGAGTTCTACTGCTACGAGACGCGCGAACTCATCCGCGCCAAGCACCGCCCCGTGGTGTTCATCACCTCGAACAACGAGAAGGAACTGCCCGACGCCTTCCTGCGCCGCTGCTTCTTCCACTACATCAAGTTCCCCGATGCCGAGACGATGAAGCACATCGTCGCCGTGCACTTCCCTGGCCTGAAGCAAGAGCTGCTCACGGCCGCGATGAAGACCTTCTACGACGTGCGCAACCTGCCCGGCCTGAAGAAGAAGCCCTCGACCTCCGAGCTGCTCGACTGGCTCAAGCTGCTGGTGGCCGAAGACATTCCGCTCGAAGCGCTGCAGAGCAAGGACGACAAGGTCGCCGTGCCGCCGCTGGTGGGCGCGCTGCTCAAAAACGAGCAGGACGTGACGCTGTTCGAGAAGCTCGTCTTCATGCAACGCAACAACCGCTGAGTCCATGAGCCAGACGCCGCATCCCACGGGGCAGCTGATGAAGCTGGGCATTGCCCAGGCAGTGCTGTTCGTGCTGGGTGCGCTGCTCGGCCGCGGGCTGGGGCTGCTGCTGGGCCTCGATGCCTTCGGCGCCGCCGGCTACGGCAACAAGGAAATCTTCGGGATCCTGCTGATCGGCCTGGGCGGCGGTGGCGGGGTGCAACTGGCGCGCGCCTGGTACGTGCGCAAGTATGGCGATCCCAAAGGCTGAAAACACAAGAGAGTTTGAAATGGCGTTCGTCGAACCCGTCACGCTGAAGGCCCGCGGCATCGCGCTGGTGCCGCTGTCGCTGGCTCATGAAGAAGGCCTGCGCGCCGCGGCCGCCGACGGCGAACTGTGGAAGCTGCGCGTCACCTCAGTGCCCGAGCCGCAGGACACGCGCGCCTACATCGAGACCGCGCTGAAGACCGCCGACCGCTTCGCCTTCGCAGTGACCGACGAGGCCACCGGCACCGTGCTCGGCAGCACCAGCTTCCACGACATCCTGCCGGGCGTGAAGCGCGTGGAGATCGGCTACACGTGGTACGCCGCGCGCTGCCAGCGCACGCACGTCAACACCACCTGCAAGCTGCTGATGCTCACGCATGCCTTCGACGCACTCGGCTGCAACACCGTGGGCTGGCGCACCGACAACTTCAACTTCGCCTCGCAGCGCGCCATCGAGCGCCTGGGCGCGAAGAAAGACGGCGTGATCCGCGGCCACGTGATGCGCCGCGACGGCACCATCCGCGACACCGTCATGTACAGCCTGCGCGCGGGCGAATGGCCCGAAGTGAAGGCCCAGCTGCTGTACCTGCTCGACAAGCCGCGAAGCTAAAGAGGATGCGACCGTAATGGAGTCGCTTTGATCCGTAGCAGTTTTTCTCCGCCAATTTTCCGCACGACCGTCCTCATGCTGAACCCATTCCGCTACGCCAATCTCAAGCGATGTCTTCTGGCGTTTGCCTTCGGCTGGATGTTTTCGCAGTACGCGCTTGCACAGAGCCTGTCTCCAGACATTGCCACGCAGTACCACCAGATCATGGGAAACGCGGGCATCGCAAGAAGCCAGTTCATGAACGCCATGACTGCGCCGAGCACTGCGCAAAAGGAGGCTTGGTATGAAAGGGCCGTGGAAAAGGGGAAAGAGGAAGCCATCGGCAACCTCGCCATGCTTCTGTACTGCGGCGATGAGCGTCCGAAAGATACGCAGCGCGCTTTCGAATTGCTTCGCCAGTTGAGCGAACGGGGATCTGCCCCCGCGCCATGGCTCATCGGCATTGCGTACTATTTTGGCGACGGCGTTCCCCAAAGCTACGAGAAAAGCCTGCCATGGCTGGAACTGTCCGCCCGGCGGGCAAACCCTCATGCGGTCAAGCTGGTAGCTGAGATGTACGACCAAGGCCTCGGGATACCGAAATCAGAGTCCAAGAATACGTGGTGGCTGGAGTTTGCGGCGGCACACGGCCATCAGGGGGCACAGCTGCAACTCGCCGAACGACTGTTTCGCAAGGCTGCCACCGAGAATGATTTCATTGCCGCCTATTACTGGTTTCTAGGCGCCAAGAGTCAAGGCGCCAATGTTGACGCAGCCACAGTCGCGCTGATTGAATCGAAAATTGACTCAAGAAAACTCTCAGTCATCAAAGAAGCCGATGCAAAGTTCGGCCCGTTTCGTTGGTCGAGGTGGGATGACGAATCCGTCATAGGCGCCTACACCTTTCCATGCGTGAGACATCTTCAGAACCCCGTGCTGGCACAGATGCACTTCGCCGCACGTTGACTTGCGTTCCAAGGCAACTCCGAAGACGAAATTAGGACCCGCCCCATGCTCATCGACTTCTTCTACACCCTGCGCTCGGCCAAGCTGCCGGTGTCGGTCAAGGAATACCTCACGCTGCTGGAGGCCCTGCAGGCCGACGTGGTGGGCCCCAACTCCGACGGCGCCTACGGCATCGACGACTTCTACTACCTCTCGCGCACCGCGCTCGTGAAGGACGAGAAGCACTACGACAAGTTCGACCGCGCCTTCGCCGCCTACTTCAAGGGCGTGGAGATGCTGACCGACTTCACGAAGGAAGTGCCGCTCGACTGGCTCAAGAAAACGCTCGAACGTGAGTTCACCGCCGAGGAAAAAGCCAAGATCGAGAAGATGGGCTGGGACGAGCTCATGGAAACGCTCAAGAAGCGCTTCGAGGAGCAGAAGGAACGCCACGAGGGCGGCAGCAAGTGGATCGGCACCGGTGGCACCTCGCCCTTCGGCAACGGCGGCTACAACCCGCAAGGCATCCGCATTGGTGGGGCCGGCAAGAACAAGAGCGCAGTGAAGGTGTGGGACCAGCGCGCCTACAAGGACTATGACGACACGCAGGAGCTTGGCACGCGCAACATCAAGGTTGCGCTGCGCCGGCTGCGCAAGTTCGCGCGCGAAGGCCACGACGAAGAGCTGGACCTCGACGACACCATCCACTCGACCGCGGCCAATGCCGGCTACCTCGACATCAAGATGCGGCCCGAGCGCCACAACAACGTCAAGGTGCTGCTGCTGATGGACGTGGGCGGCACGATGGACGAGCACATCCAGCGCGTGGAAGAGCTGTTCTCGGCCGTGAAGACCGAGTTCAAGCACCTCGAATTCTTCTACTTCCACAACTGCGTGTACGACTTCATGTGGAAGAACAACAAGCGCCGCTTCTCCGAGAAGTTCGCGACCTGGGACATCCTGCGCAAGTACAACAAGGACTACAAGCTCATCTTCGTCGGCGACGCCACGATGAGCCCTTACGAGATATTGCAGCCCGGCGGCAGCGTCGAATACAACAACGAAGAGGCCGGCGCCGAGTGGATCCAGCGCCTGACGCACACCTTTCCGAAGTTCGCGTGGATCAACCCCGAGCCGCAAGGCGTATGGCAGTACCGCCAGAGCATCGCGGTGATGCAGCAGCTCATGTCCAACCGCATGTACCCCCTGACCCTGCGAGGCCTCGAAGACGCGATGCGCATGCTGTCCAAGTAGGACGAAGCCATCTGTATCCGGACGCTTCAGGAACCGGCGAATCTTGCTGTCAGAATCCGCCCATGGTCAGGGTGGTTTCAGTTTCTTCGCCGGCATGGTGGCCGGCTTTGCTTTTTTCCGGCGTCCTGCTCTTGCAAGGCTGCAGCCTGCTGCCGAAGAAAGAGGCGCCCGAAGACAACAAGCCCGCGGCCGGCCTCGTGCGCAGCGGTGCTGCCGACAGCATTGCCGCCACTGACGACGGCAAGGACGACGACAAGAAAAAAACCGACAAGCGCGACGCCTTCACCGTCGATGTGCGCGGCCCCGAGGCCGTGCGCGACTACCTCAAGCTGCACCTCGAGATCCAGCGCTACCGCGAGCTCGACGACCTCGGCGCCACCGAAATCTCCCGCCTCATGGTGGCCGCCGAAGCCAATGCACGCGAGCTGCTCGGCACCATGGGCTACTTCTCGCCCACGCTGACGCTCGAACTCAACGAGACACCCGAAAGCACCAAGGCCCCGCGCGAAATCGTCATCACCGTCTCGCCCGGCGAGAGCACCAAGGTGAGCAACGTGCAGATCAGCTACGGCGGCCCGATCGCAAACGACGCAACCGCCGAGGCGCAGCGCGATTCGATCCGCACCAACTGGGCCCTGCGCGCCGGCCAACCCTTCACCCAGCAGGCCTGGGACGATGCGAAGACCACCGCGTTGCGCAGCCTGACGGCCAAGCGCTTTCCCACCGGCAGCATCGAGATCAGCCGCGCCGAAGTGGACGCAGACCGCAGCGAGGCCCGCCTCAGCGTCACCTACCAGTCGGGCCCGGCCTACAAGTTCGGTCCGCTCCTGCTGCACGGCATCCAGCGCTACGACCCCGACGGCGCGCGCCGCATCGCCCGCCTGCCCAGCGGCACCGACTACGACCAGCAGAAGCTGCTCGATGCCCAGCAGCGCCTGGCCAGCAGCGGCTACTACGACTCGGTGTTCCTCACGCTCGACACCGAGAGCGGCAACCCGCTGGCCGCGCCGGTGATCGCGCAGCTGCGCGAGGCACCGCTGCAGAAGGTGGTGATGGGCGTGGGCTTCACCACCGACAACGGCCCGCGCCTGTCGATCGACCACATCCACAACCAGATTCCGCTGCTGGGCTGGCGCTCCGTCTCGCGGCTGTCGGTCGACAACGACATCAAGTCGCTCGGCACCGAGTGGAAGGCGATTCCCGACGACCGGGGCTGGCAATGGTTCTCGGGCGCCGAACTGAAGAGCGAGCAATCGGGCAGCTACGTGGTCGACAGCGGACGCCTGCGAGGCGGGCGCAGCAAGTCGGGCGACCACATCGACCGCAGCTACTTCCTGCAGTACGACTACGCGCAGAACCGCGGCATCAACGCACCGCCCTCGGCCTCTGCCGTGACGGCCAACTGGGGCTGGACCGGCCGCTATTTCGACGACAACGCGTCGCCCTCGCGCGGCTTCGGTCTCGCACTCGAAGTGGCCGCGGGCTACACGCTCACCGGCGAGCAGACGCCCTTCACGCGCACCTACGCACGCTGGCTCGGCGTGCTGCCGCTGGGCGCAGCGGACGACAAGGAAGCACGCGCGCGCCGCAGCCGCCTGCAGCTGCGCGTGGAGGCCGGCGCGGTGTCGGCAAAAGACAGCGCGCAGATCCCGTCCACGCTGATGTTCCTGACCGGCGGCGACACCACCGTGCGCGGCTACAGCTACAAGCAGATCGGCACCGTGCGCGCCGACGGCCAGACCGTTGCCGGCCGCTACCTCGGCGTGGCCAGCGTGGAGTGGCAGCGCCCCTTCGTCTACAACGGCAAGCTCACCGAATGGGAGAGCGTGGTGTTCGCCGATGCCGGCGCCGTGGCCGACAAGCCCGGCGAGCTCAAGCCCAAGGTGGGCGTGGGCGTGGGCGCGCGCTGGCGCAGCCCCGTGGGGCCGGTGCAGGCCGACCTGGCCTACGGCGTGGACTCGAAGAAATTCCGCCTGCACTT
Source organism: Variovorax sp. YR634 (assembly GCF_900106655.1). NCBI lineage: Bacteria > Pseudomonadati > Pseudomonadota > Betaproteobacteria > Burkholderiales > Comamonadaceae > Variovorax > Variovorax sp. YR634. The sequence goes on along the minus strand of NZ_FNOL01000015.1, from coordinate 38,473 downwards.
CCGCCTCGGCTTCACCTTCTGATTTTTTTCGATGCAGACCGACGCAGACCCCACGCCAACGCCCCTCGCCCCCCGCCGCTCGCGCGCGCGCCGGGCAATGCGCGCCCTGGCCTGGACCGTGGCCGGCCTGCTGCTCGCCGTGGTGCTGCTGGTCGCGGGTGCGTGGTGGTGGCTGGGCTCGAACACCTCGCTCGCCTTCGCGATCGCGCAGGCGGCGCAGCGGCTGCCGGCCGGGCAGACGCTCGAAAGCCGCGACGTGAGCGGCTCGCTGCGCACCGGCGGCCACATCGGCTGGCTCAAGTACCAGAGCGAAAGCATCGCCGTCGAAGTGAACGAGGCCACCATCGGCTGGCAGCTCGCGCCGCTGCTGCAACGCAAGGTGCAGCTCGGCGAGGTGCACGCGAAGCAGGTGCTCATCGAAAAGCGCGGCCCGCCCAGCGACAAGCCCACCGAGCCGCTCGAACAGCTCGCGCTGCCGATCGAGGTCGAGCTGCCCTTCCGCATCGACGAAGTGCGCTGGGCCGGCCCGCCCGCTCTGCAGGCGCTCAACCTCTCGGGCAGCTACAGCTACAAGGCCGCCGAGCATGTGCTCGAGGTCAAGGGCGTGGACATCGCCGACGGCCACTACAGCACCCGCGTGAAACTGCAAGGCCCCGCGCCGATGGCCATCGACGCATCGCTCGACGGCCGCGTGAAGGCGCCGTTGGCCGAGGACCACAACATCGACGTGCTGGCCACCGCCACCGTGAAGGGCACGCTCGCCGGCACCGCCGCGCGGCTGCAGGTCGCGGCCGAGCTGAAGCCGGCCGAAGAAAACGCCGATGCGCCGATGGAAGCCAGCCTGCAGGCACAGATCGCGCCCTGGCTGCCCCAGCCGGTGATCGACGCGAAGGCCGACCTGCGCAACGTCGATGCGTCGAGCCTGTGGCCCGGCGCACCCCAGACGCAGCTCACCGGCACGGTCGAACTGCAGCCCGACGCCGATACCGGGCCCACCGCATGGAAGGCCTCGGCCGACATCCGCAACGCCGTGCCCGGCCCGTGGGACAAAGAGAAACTGCCGCTCGAACAGGTGCAGGCCAAGGTCGGCTTCGACGGCACGAGCTGGAGCGTTCCCGAAGCCACCGTGCGCGCGGGCGGCGGACGCATCGACGCGGCCGGCAAATGGAGCCCCGCGCCGTCGCCGTGGCAGGCGCAGGCCACGGTGCGCGGCGTGCGGCCCGGCGCGCTGTACACCGAACTCTCGGGTGCGCCCGTCAGCGGCCAGATCAAGGCCGAACAGAAGGAAAGCACCATCACCTTCGACGCCGCGCTGCGTGCCGAAGGCCGCGGCGCCGGCAGCAAGGCCCTGCCCGGCTTCGCGCTCGACCGCGCGCTGGCCCAGGGACAGTGGAAAGACCAGGTGCTCGACCTGCGCACGCTGCGCATCGAGGCCCAGCGCGCCAGCGTCGATGGCCGGCTGCAGGTGCGCGTGGCCGAGCAGGCCGCCAGCGGCAAGCTCAACCTCGTGCTGCCGGGCGGCAGCGCGCAGGTCGATGGCCGCATTGCACCGTCTGCGGGCGGTGGCGACATCAGAGCCAGCATCGACGATGCCGACGTCGTACAGCGCTGGGTGCAAAGCCTGCCGGGACTGTCCGGCGTATTCGCGAACGCCAGCGCAAAGGGCTCGGCGAAGCTCGACGCCAGCTGGCAAGGTGGCTGGCAGACCATCCAGCGCCGGCTGCAGAACGCCAACGCGCCCGCGCAGCGCGGCGCCGAGCCCAGCCTCAAGGCCGTGCTCGGCGTGCCGCGGCTCGACCTGAGCCTGCCCTCGGCCACACCTGGCGGTACGGCAACCGCTGTGCAACTGCGCGACCTGCGCGCCGATCTCGAAGGCAGCCTCGCACAGGCCTCGCTCACGCTGAAGGGCGAAGCCACCACCGGCACGCAGAAGTTCAACATCGACACCCGCGCCAGCGGTGGCATCGCCGGCGCCGGCCAATGGCGCGCGGCGCTGGCCAGCCTGAAGCTGCAGGCACAGGACAGCGCCCGCCCCGGCGACCCGTGGGTGCTGGAGCTGAGCCGCGAAGTCACCGCAACCATCCGCACCACCAGCGGCAATGCACCCCGCCTCGACGTCGAAGCGTCCGCCGCCGCGGCCACCTTGCGCGGCCCCGTGCCCGGCACCGTGCGCATCGACTGGCAGCCGCTGCGCTTCAGCCAGAGCGGCGCGGCGCCCAACCGCGTGTTCCGCGTGCAGTCCAAGGGCCAGCTGCAGGGCCTGCCGATGGCCTGGGCCGGCGCGTTCGGCGCCAATACCACGCTGGGCGAATACGGCATCAGCGGCGACTTGATGTTCAACGGCGACTGGGACATCGACGCCGGCGACACGCTGCGCGCCAAGGCCCGCATCGGGCGCCAGAGCGGCGACATCCGCGTGCAGGCCGGCGAGGCCGCGCTCGTCACGCGCATCACCAGCACCGGAACGGGCACTGCGAGCGAACGCACGATGAACTCCTCCTCCGGGAACGGCGACGCGCCCAGCACGCCGGCCGGCCTGCGCCAGGCCGAACTGCGGCTCGATGCCGAAGGCGACGCGGTGCACGCCGTGCTCGCGTGGGACAGCGAACGCGCCGGCAAGATCGACGCCGACATCAACACCCGCGTGCAGCAGCGCGCCGGCGGCTGGCAGTGGGCGCCCGACGCACCGCTGGGCGGCACCATCAAGGCCGCGCTGCCGAACCTCGGCGTGTGGTCGATGCTCGCGCCGCCGGGCTGGCGCATTGCCGGCACGCTCGACGCCGGGGCCACGCTGTCGGGCAACCGCGCCGTGCCGCGCTGGAACGGCACGCTGGGCGCCGACAAGCTCGCGCTGCGCGCACCGGTCGAAGGGCTGGACCTGCGCGATGGCCGCCTGCGCGCCACGCTCAGCGGCGAGCGCATCGAGATCACCGAATTCACGCTCAAGGGCGGCACTGGCAGCTCCACGCGCATCGCCGGCCAGAGCGGCAACCGCAGCACCTCGGCCAGCGAGGCCCGCAGCGACGGCGGCACGCTCTCGGCCAGCGGCGACCTCAGCTGGGGCCCCGCCAGCGGCACGGCCTCGGGCATCCGCATGGCCCTGCAGGGCCAGTTGCGCGCGTTGCGCGTGCTGGTGCGCACCGACCGGCAGGTCACGCTCTCGGGCGATGTGCAGGCCCGGCTCGACAACGGCCAGTTCAACGTGCGCGGCAAGCTCAAGACCGACCGCGCTGTCATCATCCTGCCCGACGAGACCGCGCCCAGCCTGGGCAGCGACGTCGTCGTGCGCTCCGCCGCCAAGGACCGCGAGGCCACCGAGACGGCGCAGCGCGAATCCGCCCAGGCCGACGCGCAGGCTGCCAAGCCGCAGACCGCCAAGCCGCCGGATATCGTCATCAACTTCGACCTTGGCGACGACTTCGCGGTGCAGGGCCGCGGCATCACCACGCGGCTCGAAGGCGACCTGGAGATCCGCAGCACGAGGCTGAATGCCCCGCCGCGCATCACCGGCGAGGTGAAGACCGTGAAAGGCCAGTACCGCGCCTACGGCCAGCAGCTCGACGTGGAAACCGGCGTGGCGCGTTTCAACGGGCCGTTCGACAACCCGGCGCTGGACGTCCTGGCGATCCGCCCGAACCTGTCGCAGCGCGCGGGCGTGCAGATCACCGGCACCGCGCAATCACCACGCGTGAAGCTCTATTCGGAGCCCGCGCTGTCCGATGCCGAAACGCTGTCATGGGTGATCCTGGGCCGCGCCTCAGCCACCAGCGGCGGCGAGTCTGCGCTGCTGCAGCAGGCCGCGCTCTCGCTGCTCGGCAGGATCGGCGGCAGTGGCAGCGGCGGCAGCCTGGCCAGCCGCTTCGGGCTGGACGAACTCGGCTTCAAGGGGCCGGGCAGCGGCGGCGACCTGCGCGAGTCGGCGGTCACGCTGGGCAAGCGGCTGTCGAAAGATTTCTACCTCACCTACGAACGCAGCCTGGGCGGCACCTTCGGCACGATCTTCATCTTCTACGACCTGACGACGCGGCTCACGCTGCGCGGGCAGGCGGGGCAGACGAGCGGGCTCGACCTGATCTACACCGTGAAGTACGACTGAGCGCGGGGTTGTCCCGCAGTAGCCGGACTTCGGTCTTGACCCGCGTCTTGCGCGCGTGATAAGAACCGTCTTCGCCTTCACCGAGGAGCGACGACGATGAAAAAAGATGGAGACAAGGGCGAGGGCCTTCAGAGCTTTGCTCAAGGCCCTCGGACATACGCCCCACCGGGGCTCTCGCGCATCGCGCTCATGCGCGGCACGCTGCGCGGCGTGATCACGCTGATCGCCGTCATCGCGGCGGTGGCTTCCATACCGTACTGGGAGGAGATGCAGTTCCCGGTCACCAGCCTCGTGATCTACGTCGCGGGCATGGTGTTCGTCGCGATGCCGCTGTGCCTGTACTACGAGTCGCTGCTCATGGCGCAGCAGGCAGCAGCGTCGCCCGATGGCCGCGAATCGCTGATGCCACGATAGGCATCAGCAGCGGCGTCTTGCCGGCGTCGAAGTCGCGTATCAGCTGGATGCGCATGCTCGGCGCCCAGAACGACTTCAGGTGCCCAGCAATCGCCTGCGTGGCAGCGCCGGCATCGCTCGGCGATTGCGCCTGGAAGAAGGTGCCGATCTGATTGGCCATCTTGACCAGCTGTGCCGAATGATCGTGCTCCATGGGGCCTTCGAGAAAATGAGTTGTTTGTTGATGAAGCGTCAGCGCACGCGTTGCGGGTCTGCCGTGCGCAGCCGCTGCGGATGGCTGTAGACGCCCAGGTCCTGCTGCCGCACGAAGCCCACCAGCGTGAGGCCCGCGCGCTGCGCCGTGGCCACCGCGAACGAGGTCGGCGCCGACACCGCGGCGAGCAGCGGTGCGCCGGCCATCGCGGCCTTCTGCACCATCTCGAAACTCGCGCGGCTGGTCACTGCGATGAAGCCGGTGGAAGCATCGACATCGTTGGCCGCGAGCGCGCCCACCAGCTTGTCGAGCGCGTTGTGGCGGCCCACGTCCTCGCGCAGCCACATCACTTCGCCTTCCGCCGAGCACCAGGCGGCCGCGTGCACGGCACCGGTAGCCTCTTGCAGCGTCTGCTGCGATGGCAGCTGCGACATCGCACGGCCAATGGCCTCGCGGTCGAACTGCGCGGCAGCATCGCTGCGCAGCACCGGCAGCTCGCGCGACACCTGCGTCAGGCTCTCGGTGCCGCACAGGCCGCAGCCGGTGCGCCCGGCCATCGAGCGGCGGCGCAGCTTGAGGCGCGCAAAGGCCGCGCTCGACACCTGCAGATGCACCGTGACGCCGAGCGCCGACGGCTCGGCTTCCACCGAGTAAAGCTCGTGCGCCGCTTCGAGGATGCCCTCGCTGAGCGAGAAGCCGAGCGCGAAGTCTTCCAGGTCGAGCGGCGTCGCGAGCATCACCGCATGCGAGATGCCGTTGTATTCGAGCGCCACGGGCACTTCCTCGGCCACCCAGTCCTGCACGTCGAACGGCCGGCCGCCGCGCACTCCGCGCACGGGCAGCAGCTGCGCGCCTTCGCAGAACTGAACGGCGTCGGTAACCAGGTTCATGCGGCGAGCACTCTCACTTTGCCGGTACCGTCTCGCCGCTTTGCTGCGCCGATGCGGCGGCAAGCAAGTCCTGCTGCGTCTGGTTGAAGCGGCTGTACTCCTGCTGCCAGGCCGAAGGCTGCATCACCGGCATCACCTGCACTGCCGTGACCTTGTACTCGGGGCAGTTGGTGGCCCAGTCGGAGTTGTCGGTGGTGATGACGTTGGCGCCCGACTCGGGAAAGTGGAAGGTGGTGTACACCACGCCCGGCTGCATGCGCTCTGACACCGTGGCGCGCAGCACCGTCTCGCCCGCGCGGCTCTGGATGCCCACCCAGTCGCCGTCGCTCACGCCGCGTTCCTCGGCGTCGTGCGGATGGATCTCCAGCCGGTCTTCGCTGTGCCACTGGTTGTTGTCGGTGCGGCGCGTCTGCGCGCCCACGTTGTACTGCGAGAGGATGCGCCCGGTGGTCAGCAGCAGCGGGAACTTGCGCGTGACCTTCTCGTCCGTCGCCACGTACTGCGTGACGATGAACTTGCCCTTGCCGCGCACGAAGTGGTCGATGTGCATCGTGGGCGTGCCGTCGGGCGCCTCGTCGTTGCAGGGCCACTGGATGCTGCCGAGCTCGTCGATGCGCTTGTAGCTCACGCCGTGGAAGGTCGGCGTCAGCGCGGCAATCTCGTCCATGATTTCTTCGGGGCTCTTGTAGTCCATCGGATAGCCGAGGGCCTGCGCCAGCTTCACGGTCACTTCCCAGTCGGCATAGCCGGCTTTGGGCGGCATCACCTTGCGAACGCGCGAGATGCGGCGCTCGGCGTTGGTGAAGGTGCCGTCCTTCTCGAGGAACGAGGAGCCCGGCAGGAACACGTGGGCGTACTTGGCGGTTTCGTTGAGGAACATGTCCTGCACCACCACGCACTCCATGCCCATCATCGCGGCCGCCACGTGCTGCGTGTTCGGGTCGGACTGCACGATGTCCTCGCCTTCGCAGTACAGGCCCTTGAAGCTGCCGCCGATGGCGGCGTCGAACATGTTGGGAATGCGCAGACCCGGCTCGGGGTTGATCTGCACGCCCCAGGCAGCCTCGAACGAGGCGCGCGTGGTGCTGTCCGACACATGGCGGTAGCCCGGCAGTTCGTGCGGGAACGAGCCCATGTCGCACGCGCCCTGCACGTTGTTCTGGCCGCGCAGCGGGTTGACGCCCACGCCTTCGCGCCCGACGTTGCCGGTGACCATCGCGAGGTTGGCGATGCCCATCACCGTCGTCGAGCCCTGGCTGTGTTCGGTCACGCCCAGGCCGTAGTAGATGGCGCCGTTGCCGGCCGTGGCGAACAGACGCGCAGCGGCGCGCAGCTCGGCCGCCGGCACGCCGGTCGCCTTTTCAGTGGCTTCGGGCGATTGCTCGGGCTGCTCGACGTACGACTTCCACTCCTTGAACGAAACCGTGTCGCAGCGCTCGGCCACGAAGTCGTCGGCCATAAGCCCTTCGGTGACGATGACGTGGGCCAGCGCCGTCACCACGGCCACGTTGGTGCCGGGCTTGAGCTGCAGGTGGTGCGAAGCCTTTACATGAGGCGACTTCACGATGTCGATGCGGCGCGGATCGACCACGATCAGCTTCGCGCCCTGGCGCAGCCGCTTCTTCATGCGCGATGCGAACACCGGGTGCCCGTCGGTCGGATTGGCGCCGATCACCATGATGACGTCGGCCTTGTCGACCGAGGCAAAGGTCTGCGTGCCGGCCGATTCGCCCAGCGTCTGCTTCAGGCCGTAGCCCGTGGGCGAGTGGCACACGCGTGCGCAGGTGTCGACGTTGTTGTTGCCGAAGGCGGCACGCACCAGCTTCTGGACCAGGTAGGTTTCCTCGTTGGTGCAGCGCGACGAGGTGATGCCGCCGATGGAGTCCTTGCCGTACTTGGCCTGCAGGCGCTTGAACTCGCTCGCGGCGTAGTTGAGTGCGGTGTCCCAGCTCACTTCCTGCCACGGGTCGGTGATGTTCTTGCGGATCATCGGCTTGAGCATGCGGTCCTGGTGCGTCGCATAGCCCCAGGCGAAGCGGCCCTTGACGCAGGAGTGGCCTTCATTGGCCTTGCCGTCTTTCCACGGCACCATGCGCACGACCTCGTTGCCCTTCATCTCGGCCTTGAAGGCGCAGCCCACGCCGCAGTAGGCGCAGGTGGTGATCACGCTGTGCTCGGGCTGGCCGAGCCAGATCACCGACTTTTCCTGCAGGGTGGCGGTGGGGCAGGCTTCGACGCAGGCACCGCAGCTCACGCACTCCGAATCCATGAAGGCCTCGTCCTGGCCCGGCGACACGCGCGACTCGAAGCCGCGGCCGCTGATGGTCAGCGCGAAGGTGCCCTGCGTTTCCTCGCAGGCACGCACGCAGCGGTTGCACACGATGCACTTCGACGGGTCGTAGCTGAAGTACGGGTTCGACTCGTCCTTCTCGCTCTTCAGGTGGTTGGCGCCGTCGAAGCCGTAGCGCACGTTGCGCAGGCCGGTAACGCCCGCCATGTCCTGCAGCTCGCAATTGCCGTTGGCCGAGCAGGTGAGGCAGTCCAGCGGATGGTCGGAGATGTAGAGCTCCATCACGCCCTTGCGCAGGTCCTGCAGCTTGGGCGTCTGGGTGCGCACCTTCATGCCGGCTTCTGCAGGCGTGGTGCAAGAGGCCGGAAAGCCCTTGCGGCCTTCGATCTCGACCAGGCACAGCCGGCAGGAGCCGAAGGGCTCCAGGCTGTCGGTGGCGCAGAGCTTGGGCACCTGGATGCCCGCATCCACAGCCGCGCGCATCAGCGAAGTGCCCGCGGGCACCGTCACTTCGTTGCCGTCGATCTCCAGCGTCACCTCGCGCGTGGATTCGCGCTTGGGGGTGCCGTAATCGGTTTCCTTGAGATGGTCCAACATGTCTTTCTTACTCCTGCTGCTGCGCCGCAACCGCCTAGGCAGCTTCGCGATCGGGAACCACGAGACCGAAGTCCTGCGGGAAGTGGTCGAGTGCCGAGAGCACCGGGAACGGCGTCATGCCGCCCATGGCGCACAGCGAGCCGTGGACCATCGTGTTGCACAGGTCGCGCAGCAAGATCACCTGCTGCGGACGGTTCTGGTTGTTGCGGATCTTGTCGATCACCTCGACGCCGCGCGTCGATCCGATGCGGCAGGGCGTGCACTTGCCGCACGACTCGAGCGCGCAGAACTCCATGGCATAGCGCGCGAGCTTCGACAGGTCGGCCGTGTCGTCGTGCACCACGATGCCGCCGTGGCCCACCGTGCCGCCGACGGCCGCGTAGGCCTCGTAGTCGAGCGGCAGGTCCCATTGCGATTCGGGCAGGTAGGCACCCAGCGGCCCGCCGACCTGCACCGCCTTGATCGGCCGGCCCGAGGCCGAGCCGCCGCCGTAGTCGTACAGCAGCTCGCGCAGCGTGACGCCGAAGGCCTTCTCGACCAGGCCGCCGTACTTGATGTTGCCGGCCAGTTGCATCGGCAGCGTACCGCGCGAACGGCCCACGCCATAGTCGCGGTAGAAGGCCGCGCCGCGCGCCAGGATCAGCGGCACGCTGGCCAGCGTGATGACGTTGTTGATCAGCGTGGGCTGCCCGAACAGGCCTTCGATGGCCGGCAGCGGCGGCTTGGCGCGCACGATGCCGCGCTTGCCTTCGAGGCTTTCGAGCAGCGCCGTTTCCTCGCCGCACACATACGAGCCCGCGCCCTTGCGCACCGCGAGCGAGAAGCGCTTGCCTGAACGCAGGATGTTGTCGCCGAGAAAGCCCGCTGCCTCGGCAATGCGGATGGCCTCGTTCAGCGTCGCTATCGCGTGCGGGTATTCCGAACGCACGTAGATGTAGCCCTGCGTGGCGCCGGTGGCGAGGCCGGCGATGGTCATACCCTCGATCAGCATGAAGGGGTCGCCCTCCATCGTCATGCGGTCGGAGTAGGTGCCCGAGTCGCCCTCGTCGGCATTGCAGACGATGTACTTCTGCGCCGCCGCCGTGCCCAGCACCGTCTTCCACTTGATGCCGGCCGGAAAGGCCGCGCCGCCGCGACCGCGCAGGCCCGAGTCGAGCACCTGCTGCACGATTTCCTCGGGTGCGAGGGCCAGCGCGCGGCGCAGGCCGGCAAAGCCTTCGTAGGCCTGGTAGTCGGTCAGCGACACCGGGTCGGTAATGCCCATGCGCGCGAAGGTCAGGCGCTCCTGCTTCTTCAGGTAGGAAATGTCTTCGGTCAGTCCGAGAGCCAGCGGGTGCTTGCCGCCGGTGAGGAAGCCGGCATCGAACAGGCCGGCCACGTCGTCGGGCGTCACAGGTCCGTAGGCGATGCGGCCGCTCGGTGTGTTCACCTCGACCAGCGGTTCGAGCCAGAACATGCCGCGCGAACCGTTGCGCACGAGTTCGAGCATGAGGCCGCGCGCCGCAGCTTCCTTCGCGATGCATCGGGCCACGCGATCCGCGCCCGCCGCGAGCGCGGCCGAATCTCGCGGCACGTAGACGGTGATGGTGCTCATGCGCGGCCTCCGCTGGTCTGCGCGACCAATGCATCGAAGCTCTTGGCCGTCATGCGCGCATGCGGCTGGTCGTCGAGCGTCATCGCGGGCGACGAGGCGCACAGGCCGAGGCAGAACGCGGGCTCCAGCGTGAAGGCGCCATCTTTCGAGGTGCCGTGCGCATTGCATCCCAGGCGCAGTTCGGCGTGGGCGAGCAAGGCGTCGGCGCCCATCGCCTGGCAGGCCTCGGCGCGGCAGATCTGGATCACGTGCCGGCCAGCCGGCTCGGCACGGAAGTGGTGGTAGTAGGTGACGACGCCATGGACCTCCGCACGCGAGAGGTTCAGCGCGTCGGCAATCACCGGCACCGTGTGCGCGGGGATGTAGCCCAGCGCGTCCTGCACGTCGTGCAGGATCGGCAGCAGCGCGCCTGGTTCGTCCGCATGCTGCAGCAGGCTGCGATGCACGGCGACGAGTTCGTCTTCCTTGTCGGTGGGGCCGGAGGCCGGATGCGGTACCTCGTGCCCCTGCTGCGCTTGTTGTAGTTTCATGATCCCGTCCGATCTGGTCCGTTTCCGGCGCCGCTGCTGCATTGCTGTCTGCTTGCAAGCGGAGCTGTTTTCATCGTGGTTCTGTCGCGGGACCAACGTCATGAAATTCGACGTGAATCCCGCGGCCATCCGCTTGAGGATCAATGTCGATGAATCGGGCGCCGGGGGCCTTGACGCAAGTCAATTTCCGCCGAAACAAGCACGGTGCCAATGCGCACAAACCCTGCGGGCGGGCAGGGTTTCGGGAGGGTGCGGAAAGGCCCTAGCGGGCGAAGGGACCGGCGCTGCCGCGCGCCCTGATCAGAAGCGCCTCGGCCTCGGCGTCGTCGACCTCGCCCGTGACCTTCGCGGGCCTGCCCGCGATGCGCGAGCGGTCGGGAAAGACCTTGCCCTCGGTCAGCAGCGAGCCGGACTCGACGATGCACGCACGGCCGACCACCGAGCCGTTGAGCGCGATGGTGTGCTCGCCGACCACGGCACCGTCGCCGACGGTGCAGCCATGGAGCATCACGTGCGGCTCCACCGTCACGTCGTCGCCGATGGTCAGTGGATAGCCCGGGTCGGCATGCAGCATCACGCCGGCCTGCACATGGCTGCCGCGGCCGATGGTGATGGGCTCGTTGTCGCCGCGCAGCACCGCATTCGCGCCGACGCGGCTGCCGGCTGCGAGCACGACCTGTCCGATCACGCTGGCGCTCTCGGCCACGCGGGCGCTGGCGTCGATGACCGGTTCATGCGCGTCAAGTCGGTAGATCGTCACTGCGGGCTCCTGTGCATCGGCGAAAAGCCCTGCCATCTTCATGGCAGGGCTGCGTGGGCGGAAGAAAGCCGGATGGTACCGGCTGACGGAAAGCCGATGGTGGTCTATTTATTCGACGACGCGGCTCGCCTCGATGTGCTTGCGGCGCATCGGCCGCAACACGAACCACGCCATCAGCGCCGCGAGCGCATTGACCGCGCTGGCCACGATGAAGACCGCCTGCCAGCTGCCGGTGGCAGCCGCGAGCACGCTCGACAGCGGCACCAGCAGCGAGGCCGTGCCCTTCGCGGTGTAGAGCATGCCTGCGTTCGACGCCGCGTACTTCGATCCGAAGGTGTCGGCGCAGGTCGACGGGAACAGGCTGTAGATCTCGCCCCAGGCGAAGAACACGATGCCGGTCAGGATCACGAAGAGGATCGGGTTCTGGCCGTAGTGGTAGAGCATCAGGATGCCGACCGACTCCATCGCGAAGGCGATGAACATGGTCTGCTCGCGGCCGATCTTGTCGGACACCCAGCCGAAGAAGGGCCGCGTGAGGCCGTTGAGCACGCGGTCGATGGCGAGCGCGAAGGTCAGCGCGGGCAGCACCAGGCCCATGATGTTGACCGGCACGTCCATGATCTTGAAGTCCTTGGCGATGGGCGCAAGCTGCGCCGTGGCCATCAGGCCGCCGGCGGCCACCATCACGAACATCGCGTACATCACCCAGAACACGGGCGAGCGCAGCACCTCGGACGGCGCGTAGTCGCGGCCAGCCTGCTGCACGTTGCGGCTGTTCGACGCCTTGGAGTGGCTTGGCGCGCGGGTCAGCATCCATGCGAGCAGGAACACGATGAGTCCCTGCCCGATCCCAAAATACAGAAACGCAGATTCGTAGCCGCTCGACTTGATCATCGCGGAGATCGGGATGATCGTGAGGGCCGAGCCAGCACCGAAGCCCGCTGCGGTCATGCCCGCGGCAAGCCCCCGGCGATCGGGGAACCACTTGAGCGCATTGCCCACGCAGGTGCCGTAGACAGCACCGGCGCCAATGCCGCCAACGGCCGCCGCGATGTACAGCAGCGGCAGCGAGTCGGCCACCGAGTTGAGCACCCAGCCCAGGCCGCACAGCACGCCGCCCACCAGCACCACGGGACGCGGGCCGAAGCGGTCGACCAGGTAGCCTTCGATGGGCACGAGCCATGTCTCGGTGAGCACGAAGATGGTGAACGCGACCTGGATCGCGGCGCGGCTCCAGCCGTGCTTGTCTGCGATCGGATTGACGAAGAGCGTCCATCCGTACTGCAGGTTGGCGATCATCGCCATGCAGACGATGCCGATCAGCAACTGCCCCCATCGGTAAGCCTCGGATCGCGTCGCGGTCGCGCCATAGGTTTCGGACGGGGGATACATCGCGGGGTTGGAACCCGCGGTCGTGGAGGTGGGCCGAGTCATGGAGTTGTCCTTGGTGTTTTCGTTTAAATCCGACAGGCTGCGAATACAGAGCAATCAGTCGAGCGATCGGTGCGCATCGAAAGGCGACGAGGTTTCCTTGGCATCGCTACACGGCATTGGGATCACCAGTTTTCTGCGCGTGAATGACTGTCGGACTGAGCGACTCAAAAACTCTTGACCTCAGTCAAGTTCACACGAATCGCGCCCTCGTGGGACCCCCGTGATATCCCTAGCACGAGGCCTCGTTGCGTGCGCACTTTGTGTGTGTCGATGCCGGTCGAAACACACCGCGATGCGTGTGTGCATCGCGCTGCATGCGATGTGCGTCGCGCGATGCGACGGCATTGCAGCGACATTGCGGCGGCATGGTGCGATGAAGAAAAAATAGCGGAAGTCTTCGCGCGAACTTTCGATGGCCAGTGCGATGGGCTTCGTGAATTTGCGATGCGCGTTGCGCGCTCGCTCATGTGCTCCGGAAGCGCTCCTGCAGACGGGTTGCAGGCCTACGCAAGAACCTGTCTGCCTCCGAAAAAATTGACCTAGGTCAAGAAACGCGAAAATGGCGTTTGCTCTCGTCTAGGGTAAACCCTAAAATTCAGGGTAATCCCTTCGGTCTTTTAGATTCAATCCTTTGGAGCCCTCAATGAGCCACACCACACTGAATTCCAGCAGCCTCCGTACCCCGGCCTCGTCGTCCACCGCCAACGACGCAATGCGCGAACTGTTCGCCGCAATGCCCATCGTGATCTTCTACAAGGCCGCACGTGCCGCGCTGATGCAACGCCGCAGGGCGGCCGTGCAGCGTTGAGCCGCCGCACCGGACCCCTCCCCCACAAAGAGCGCGCGCGAGTTACTCGCCGCGCTCTTTTTCTTTGTGGTTCCCGAACGGCACGATCTGCGAGATCAGCGACGGCCCGTCGCTCAGCAGAAAGTCCTTGAAGGCCTGCGCCACCGGCGGCAGGCGCTTGCTTCGGCGGTGCACCACGTACCAGTTGAGCATCAGCGGAAAGCCTTCGACGTCGAGCACGCAGAGACTGCCCGCGCGCATCTCCTGGCTCACCGTGTGGGCCGACACGAAGCTCACGCCCATGCCCGCGATCACCGCCTGCTTGATGGTTTCGGTGCTGCGGATCTCCATCGCGATGTTGATGCCGCTCAGATCGCCGCCAAAGCCGTCTTCCATCGAATGCCAGGTGTCCGATGCTTTCTCGCGCACCACGAAGGGCTCGCGCATCAGCCGTGCCATCGGGATCTTCTTCACACCCACCAGCCGATGGCTCGGCGCCGCGACGATCACGTAAGGGTGCGGCGCGAAGGGCTGGTTGACGGTGTCCAGGTCGGTCGGCGGCCGCACCATGATCGCGAGGTCCGTGAGGTTCTCTGCGATGTGGGTCAGCAGCCCCGCCCGGTTGTGCACCGTGAAGTTCAACGTCACGCCCTGGTGCCGGCTCGCGAACTCGACCAGCAGGCGCGGAAAGAAGTAGTCGCCCGCGCTGATCACACCCACGTTGAGCTTGCCGCCCGAGACGCCCTTGAACTGCATCATCGCGTTCTCGGCCGCTTCGAACTGCTGGATGATCGCGCGGCTGATCTGCAGCAGCTCGGTGCCCGCAGGCGTGAGATAGATCTTCTTGCCGAACTGCTCGAACAACGCATTGCCCGCGTGCTCCTCGAGCTTGCGCACCTGCGTGGAGACGGCGGGCTGCGTGAGGTGAAGCTCCTCGGCCGCGCGCGAAAAACTCAGCAGCCGCGCCACTGCCTCGAAGACTTTCAACTGGCGCAGGGTCGCATGCTTCATCGGGAAAGAGGGTGGCTGCAGTCGAGCGGCATCGTACAGCGCGACAACGCCTGCGCTGGCGCCGCGCGCTCAGTCCGCTTCAGTCCGCTTCAGTCCGGTATTCGCGCGACGTGCAGCAGGTTGGTGGTGCCCGATTGCCCGAAGGGCAGGCCCGCGACCACCACCACGTCGTCGCCCGCCTTCGCGAAGCCCTCGGCGCGTGCCGTGCGGCAGGCGCATTCGATCATCTCGCCCACGTCGTGCACGTCGTCGACCAGCACCGCATGCACGCCCCAGACCATCGCCATGCGGCGCGCCGCGACGGTGTCGGGCGTGAGGCTCAATATCGGCACCGCCGGGCGCTCTCGCGCCGCGCGCAGGCTGGTGAAGCCCGAGGAGGTGTACGTCACGGTGGCGGCCGGCGCGAGCAGCGCGGCCACCTGGCGCAGCGAGGCGCAGACAGCATCTGCCGTGGTCGACAGCGCCGCATCGTGCGTGGCGTCGATGCCCGCGCGGTAGGAAGGATCGGCCTCCACGCGCACGATGATGCGGTCCATCATCGCGACCGCTTCGAGCGGGTACTTGCCCGAAGCCGATTCGGCCGAGAGCATCACCGCATCGACGCCGTCGTAGATGGCGGTTGCAACGTCCGACACCTCGGCGCGCGTGGGCACCGGCGAGGCAATCATCGATTCGAGCATCTGCGTCGCCACCACCACCGGCTTGCCGCCCTTGCGGCAGGCGCGCACGATCAGGCGCTGCAGCTCGGGCACCTGCTCGGGCGGCAGTTCCACGCCGAGGTCGCCGCGCGCCACCATCAGGCCATCGCACAGCGCGACGATCGCATCCAGATGCTCGATGGCCGCGGGCTTCTCCAGCTTGGCCATGATCCAGGCGCGCGTGCCGATGATGGCGCGCGCCTCCTCGATGTCCTCCGGCCGTTGCACGAACGAGAGCGCAACCCAGTCGACGCCCATCGACAGGCCGAAGTCGAGGTCGTCGCGGTCCTTCGGCGTCAGCGGCGAGATCGGCAGCAGCACGCTCGGCACGTTCACGCCCTTGCGGTCGGAGATAGGCCCGCCGACCAGCACCGTGGTCTCTGCGAAGTCGGCGCCGTGGCTGTCCACGCGCAGCCGCAGCTTGCCATCGTCGAGCAGCAGCTCGGTGCCGTCCTGCAGCGCGGCGAAGATTTCCGGATGCGGCAGCGGCGCGCGGCGTGCACTGCCGCTGGTCTTGTCCATGTCGAGCCGGAAGCGCGCGCCCGCGTCGAGCTGCGCGCGACCGCCTTCGAAAGTGCCCAGCCGCAGCTTCGGCCCCTGCAGGTCGAGCAGGATGCCGATGGGCCGGTTGAATTCCTTCTCGAGGCGGCGGATGGTTTCCAGACGCCGCGCGTGGTCGTGCTGCGTGCCGTGGCTGAAGTTGAGCCGAAACACGTCCACGCCACGCTCGAACAGCGCGCGGATGGCCGGCTCGTCGGTGGTGGCCGGGCCGAGCGTGGCGACGATCTTTGCGCTGCGTGTGCGTCTCATGCTGCTGTCATTTCATGGAGCTTGACGCGGCCACGCTGGTCTTCCATGGTGCGCGCGAGCAGCTTGACCAGGCTGTAGACGGTGTCGATGTGCGGCGTCGGGGTTTCGGTGAGACGGGCCAGCTCGACCACTGCACCCACCAGCGCGTCGATCTCCGGTGCGCGCCCTGCTTCCACGTCCTGCAGCATCGAGGTCTTGTGCTTGCCGACCTTCTCCGCGCCCGCAATGCGCTTTTCGAGCGTCACGCGGAACTCGATGCCGAGCTTGTGCGCAACGGCCTGGGCCTCGCGCATCATCGCGGCGGCAAGTTCGCGCGAAGGCGGGTACTGGCAGATGTCGACCAGGGTCGAATGCGAGAGGCTGCTGATCGGGTTGAAGGTCAGGTTGCCCCACAGCTTGAGCCAGATCTCGGCGCGGATGTTGTCGAGCACGGGTGCCTTGAAGCCTGCGCCGGTGAAGCAGGCAGAGACACGGTTCACACGCTCGCTCGCCGAGCCATCGAGCTCGCCAACAGGGAAGCGGTCGCCTTCGATGTGCTTGACCACGCCAGGCGCGATCAGCTCCGATGCCGGATACACCACGCAGCCGATCACGCGCTGCGCGGGGATCTTCGTGGCAACGAGCCCCGAGGGATCGACGCTGCGCACCGGCGTACCCGCGAGCGCGCCCCCGTGCTGGTGGAAGTACCAGTACGGGATGCCGTTCTGCATCGTCACGACGGCAGTGTCGGGCCCGAAGAGCTTGGGCACGTCGTTGGCCACCGCCTCGACCTGGTGGGCCTTCATCGCGAGGACGACGATGTCCTGCGGGCCGGCTTCGTCATAGCGGTCGGTGGCCTTGACGTTGCGCGCCACCTGCTCCTCGCCTTCGGCCGAGATCAGCTTGATGCCGTTCTTGCCAATGGCATCGAGGTTGGCGCCGCGCACGATGAACGTCACGTCTTCGCCGGCCAGCGCGAGCTTCGCGCCGACCAGTCCGCCGATGGCGCCCGCGCCGATGATTGCAATCTTCATGTCGATCCCCAAGAGTTGAATTCGTTGCGCGACCCTTCGGCGATGTGTCAGCCGAAGCGGTTGCTGAGCTTGCCGATGCCGTCGATCTCGATCTCCACGAGGCTGCCAGGCTTCATGGAGCCGACGCCGACCGAGGTGCCGCAGAGGATCACGTCGCCACGGTGCAGCGTCATGTCCTGCGAGATGAGGCTCACAAGTTGCTGCACCGAAAATCGCATGTCGCTGATCGGGTAGTTCTGTCGCACCTCGCCGTTGAGCAGCGTGGTCACGGTGAGCGTTGCGGGATCGAGGCCGGTGGCAACCACCGGGCCCATCGGGCAGAAGGTGTCGAAGCCCTTGGCGCGCACCCATTGCGCGAACGATGCGTCGCGATTGAGGATGTCGGCCACGGTCACGTCGTTGGCGCAGGTGTAGCCGAACACGTGATCGAGCGCATCGGCTTCGGAGACGGCGGTGGCGGTCTTGCCGATCACGATGCCGAGCTCGCCTTCGAAAACCACCTTGCCGTCGCACAGCGGCTTGCGGATGGGTGCGCCGGGGGCGAGATATGAATTGGGCGTCTTCAGCAGGTACAGCGGCTCGGCCGGCACCGGCAGGCTCAGCTTCGCGCCCAATGCGTGGAAGTTGTTCCACAGCGCAATGACCTTGGTCGGCTCGGTGGGCGTGAGCAGTTGCAGCCCGGCCAGCGCGAACACGCGGCCCGTGAGCTCCGAGCTGCCGAACATGTCGCCCTGGCGCTCGTGCACCGCATCGCCTTCCAGTGTGCCGAAGCCGATGCCACCGGCATGCTCGAAGCGGACCCATTTCTTCTGCTGCTGTTCCATGTTGTTATCTGCTTTCTGGATTGATGAAATTCGGAGCGGCCTACCGTCAGTCAGTCGAACGGGAGGTAGTCGGGGATGACGAGCGAGGCGAGCAGCTTTCCCATCTCGGCCGGATTGCGCGTCACGTGGATGCCGCATTCCTTCATCACAGCGAGCTTTTCCTCGGCGGTGCCGCGGCCGCCGGAAATGATGGCGCCCGCATGGCCCATGCGCTTGCCGGGCGGTGCGCTGGCGCCTGCGATGAAGCCGACCACGGGCTTGCGCATGTGGTCGCGAATCCAGCGCGCGCACTCCTCTTCAGCATCGCCGCCGATCTCGCCGACCATGATCACGGCGTCGGTGCGCGGGTCGTCGTTGAACATCTTCAGCACGTCGATGTGCCGCAGCCCGCCGACCGGGTCGCCGCCGATGCCGACCACGGTCGACTGCCCGATGCCAAAGCTCGCGAGCTGGCTCGCGGCCTCGTAGGTCAGCGTGCCCGAGCGCGAGACGACACCGATGCGACCGCGCTGGTGGATGTGGCCCGGCATGATGCCGATCTTGATTTCGCCGGGCGTGATGAGCCCTGGGCAGTTGGGTCCGAGCAGCAACGTCTTGCGGCCCTGCATGCGGTGGCGGGTGCGGATCATGTCGCGCACCGGGATGCCTTCGGTGATGCAGATGACGAGGTCGAGTTCAGCATCGACCGCCTCGTCGATTGCCGCTGCTGCGAAGGCTGGTGGCACGTAGATCACGGAGACGGTGGCGCCTGTCTCGGCCTTTGCCTCTTTCACGGTGCCGAAGATCGGGATGCCGGCCAGCGAGCCGCCTGCTTTCAGCGGATTCACGCCTGCTACGAAGCAGTGTTTGCCGTTGCCGTATTCGAGGCAGGCCTGTGTGTGGAAGCTGCCGGTCTTGCCGGTGATGCCCTGCGTGATGACGCGGGTGTGCTTGTTGATCAGGATGGACATTTCATTTGCTCCATCGTGTTTTGTGCTGCGTGCGTTTGTTCGGGGTGGGTGCGAATGACACCGGGTACTCCCCTCCGCGAATGTCCCCCGCCTTCGGCTCCTCCTTTATTTCGCTGCGGGAAGCACCCGATGCCATTCGCACATGGACGCGGCTGTTGTGCTGGCCGATCAACCAGTGCTCTGAACGATCACGCCGATGGGGCGCCTTGCGCAGCGAAATAAAGGAGGAGGCCGAAGGCCGGGGGACATTCGCGGAGCAAGGCACCCCGTCGGCGTGATCGTGCCCCGAAACGACGCAGCGAATGAGGGAGCAGGCTTTCATACCTAGCGCATCCAGTTCCGAGCCGCACCAATGGCCCGCTGTGCAGCCTCGGCCATGTCGTCTGTGTTGATGATCGACAGTCCGGACTGCGCGAGGATGGTCCTTCCCAGGTCCTCGTTGGTGCCCTTCATGCGCACGATGAGCGGCACGGTGAGGCCGGTCTCGCGCGCTGCAGTGACCACGCCGTGCGCGATCACGTCGCACTTCATGATGCCGCCGAAGATGTTGACGAGCACTGCCTTGAGCTTCGGATTGCGCAGCATCAGCTTGAAGGCCTCTGTCACCTTCTCCGCCGTTGCACCGCCGCCCACGTCGAGGAAGTTGGCGGGCGAACCGCCGTAGAGCTTGATTGCGTCCATCGTCGCCATCGCAAGGCCGGCGCCGTTGACCAGGCAGCCGATGTCGCCGTCGAGCGCGATGTATGAAAGATCGAACTTCGAGGCCTCGACCTCCACCGGATCTTCCTCGTCGAAGTCGCGCATCGCGGCAATCTCCGGCTGGCGGAACAGCGCGTTGGCGTCGAAGTCGAACTTGGCGTCGAGCGCAATCACTCGGCCGTCGCGTGTGAGCACCAGCGGATTGATCTCGGCCAGCGAAGCGTCGCTGCCATCGAAGGCCTGGTAGAGGTTCTGCATGAACACGCGCGCCTGCACCACCGAGCGCTCGGCAATGCCGATGCGGCGCGCGATGCCGTCTGCATCGGCAATCCGCAGGCCGGTGTCCGGATCGATGAAGAGCTTGTGAATCTTCTCGGGCGTGCGTGCGGCCACCTCCTCGATGTCCGTGCCGCCTTCGCTCGACGCCATCAGCGCCACGCGCTGCGAATTACGGTCGACCACGAAGCCGAGGTACAGCTCCTTGTCGATCTCGACGCTCTCCTCGACCAGCAGCCGCTTCACCACGCGGCCTTCGGGGCCGGTCTGCGGTGTCTTCAGCGTCATGCCGAGCATCTGGTCCGCGTGCCGCCGCACTTCGGCGACGGACCACGCGGGCTTCACGCCGCCGCCCTTGCCGCGGCCGCCCGCATGAATCTGCGCCTTGACCACCCAGGCCCGGCCACCGAGACGGGTGGCGGCGTCTGCCGCCTCGTCGGGCGAACGGCAGACGAATCCACGGGGTGTCGCCACGCCGTATTGGCGCAGCACGTCCTTGCCTTGGTATTCGTGGATGTTCATGGTCGCAGCAGGCTGTTTATTTGCAAGGAATTTCAGGCACCGAGCTCGACGCCGTGGCTTTCCGCCCAATTGAAATAGCTCGACGAAGCCATTTCCCGCTTTCTGTGCAATTCCTTCTTCTGCTCGATTGCCTCGGCCAGGAATTCGGCGTCGTAGGCCTTCAGCAGATGCGGCTGATGGGTCTTCAGGTAGTGGCCGATCCGCTCGTTGGCGCTCTGGCTCAGGCCCATCAGGCGGTCGTAGGTTTCGCCGTCCCAATGCCAGCGCAGCCCCAATTCGAAGAATGCTGCGTTATAGGCATTGCGCTCGATTTCGTCGCGCCAGTACTGAATGGGTGAATGGTTTTCCATGACCTTCTCCTTGAATGAATGCCGAATTGATGAATCGGATGAAAAATCCCGGCGAGTTCAAAATGTAGGGTCGATGGACAATAAATAAAAATTAAATGAATTTATAAAAACCATTCGCCATGAGTTATGCATGGAAGGCGCCAAATCCACGCGCCCAAGGGCCTTCCGCGCCACCCGCAGGCAGCGCTTTTTCTTTCAACTCACGATGGCAGGCGGGCGGGTCTGCGCCCGCCGTGCCTCAGATCACGCGTTCGGCCCGCAATGTCTCCAGCTCGTCCGCGCCGTAGCCGAGCTGCCGCAGCACTTCCTCGGTGTGTTCGCCGAGCAGCGGCGAACGCGTCACCACCGTCGGGCTGTCGGACATCTTGATGGGGTTGCCCACCGTCAGGTACTTGCCGCGCACCGGGTGGTCGACCTCGACGATGGTGCCGGTCTCGCGCAGCGATTCGTCCGCGGCGATCTCCTTCATCGAGAGGATCGGCCCGCAGGGAATGTCGTACTCGTTGAGGATGTCCATGGCCTCGAACTTGGTCTTGGTCATGGTCCATTGCTCGATGCGCGCGAAGATCGGCTTCAGGTGCAGCAGGCGCGCGGCCGGCGTGGCGTAGGCCTCGTCGTTGATCCAGCCCTCTTCGCCGATGACCTTGCACACCGCAGGCCACACGGCCGCCTGCGTGATGAAGTAGATGTATGCGTTGGGGTCGGTCTCCCAGCCCTTGCACTTGAGAATCGAGCCGGGCTGGCCGCCGCCCGATGCATTGCCGGCGCGCGGCACCGCGTCGCCGAACTTGCCGTCGGGGTACTGCGGGTACTCGTGCATGGTGCCGGTGCGTTCCAGGCGCTGCTGGTCGCGCATCTTCACGCGACACAGGTTGAGCACGGCGTCCTGCATGGGCGCGAGCACCTGCTGGCCGCGCCCGGTGCTGTTGCGCTGGAACAGCGCGGCGAGGATGCCGAGCGCCAGGTGCAGGCCGGTGCCGCTGTCGCCGATCTGCGCGCCAGTCACGAGCGGCGGGCCGTCCTCGAAACCGGTAGTCGATGCCGCGCCGCCGGCGCACTGGGCCACGTTCTCGTAGACCTTGCAGTGCTCGTACTTGCCGGGGCCGAAGCCCTTGACCGAAGCCACGATCATGCGAGGGTTGAGCTTCTGGATGTGGGCCCAGGTAATGCCCATGCGGTCGAGTGCGCCAGGCGCGAAGTTCTCGACCAGCACGTCGCAGGTCTTGATCAGGCTGTCGAGAACTTCCTTGCCCTTGGGCTTCTTGGTGTCCAGCGTGATCGAGCGCTTGTTGTGGTTCAGCATCGTGAAGTAGAGGCTGTCCGCACCGGGAATGTCGCGCAGCTGGCCGCGCGTTGCGTCGCCTTCGCCTGCACGCTCGACCTTGATGACGTCGGCACCGAACCAGGCCAGCAGTTGGGTGCAGGTGGGGCCGGACTGCACATGGGTGAAATCGAGGATTCGAACGCCCTCGAGTGCTTTGCTCATTGACTGTCTCCTTCTTTGATCATCGTGGCTTCGACTTCTACCAGACGGGCGCGCAATTTGCGCTCCTCGGCAAAGCGGGCGGTCTCGTCGCGAACGATGGCAACGATGCCCGTGACCTCGTGATCGGCGGAGAACAGCATCGACACCGTGAAGGCGATCGACAGCGTGTGCCCGTCCTTGTGCAGCGCCGGTACGCGCAGCAGGTCGGCGCCGTACTTGGTGACGCCGGTTTCCATCGTCTTGTTGTAGCCGTCCCAGTGCCGCTGGCGTTGGCGCTGGGGAATGATCAGGTCGAGCGACTTGCCGAGCGCCTCGACTTCGGTGAAGCCGAAGATGCGCTCGGAGGCACGGTTCCACAACGTGATCGCGCCTGCCGCATCGCACACCATGATCGCGTCGCCGGCGCCTTCGACGAGCTGCTTGAAATCCAGGTTCGTTTGCATACGTGCCTCCCGGCGCTACCTGTCTACATGTCGTCGTTCACTGCAGGGGGTGAAGCCCCCCGCAGCGAACCCGGCCTACACAGCCTTGGCTTCGCGCAGGTTGGAGATCTGGTCCTTGCTGTAGCCCAGCTCCGCCAGCACTTCGTCGGTGTGCTCGCCAAGCAGCGGCGAGCCAGTGATCTCGGGCTTGAGGTCCGAGAACTTGATCGGGCTGCCCACGGTGAAGTAGCTGCCGCGCTCCTTGTGCGGCACTTCGACGATGGAGCCGCTGGCGCGCAGCGACGGGTCGTGCAGCAGTTCCTTCATCGTCAGCACCGGCGCGCAGGGAATGTCGAACTTGCGCAGGATGTCGACCGCCTCGAACTTGGTCTTGTCGGCCAGCCAGCCTTCGATGGTCGCGAAGATGTCGGTGATGTGCGGCTGGCGTGCCTTCGGTGTCATGTAGTCGGGGTCGGTCTTCCACTCGGGCTTGCCGATGGCGTCGCAGATCGGAGCCCAGGCATGGCCCTGCACCGTGAAGTAGATGTAGGCGTTCGGGTCGGTCTCCCAGCCCTTGCACTTGAGCACCCAGCCCGGCTGGCCGCCGCCGCCGGCGTTGCCGCCGCGCGGCACCACGTCGCTGAAGGTGCCGTGCGGGTACTGCGGGTATTCCTCCAGGTAGCCAAGTTTGTCGAGGCGCAGCTGGTCGCGCATCTTCACGCGGCACAGGTTGAGCACTGCGTCCTGCATCGCGCAGGCCACGCGCTGGCCCTTGCCGGTCTGCTGGCGGCCGATGATGGCCGTGAGGATGCCGATGGCCAGGTGCATGCCGGTGTTGCTGTCGCCAAGGGCGGCAGCGCTCACGGTGGGCGGGCCGTCCCAGAAGCCGGTGGTCGAGGCAGCGCCGCCTGCGCACTGCGCGACGTTCTCGTACACCTTCAGGTCGTCGTAGTGGTGGCCGTCGCTGAAGCCCTTGACCGAGGCGACGATCATCTTCGGATTGAGTTCCTGGATGCGTTCCCAGGTGAAGCCCATGCGGTCGAGCGCACCTGGGCCGAAGTTCTCGACCAGCACGTCGGATTCGCGGATCAGCTTCTCCAGCACGACCTTGCCTTCGGGCTGCTTGGTGTCCAGCGTCAGCGAGCGCTTGTTGCTGTTGAGCATGGTGAAGTACAGCGCATCGACATCGGGAATGTCGCGCAGCTGCGAACGCGTGACGTCGCCGGCGCCGGGGCGCTCGACCTTGATGACGTCGGCGCCGAACCAGGCCAGCATCTGCGTGCAGGCGGGACCGGCTTGCACGTGCGTGAAGTCGATGATCTTGATGCCGCTGAGTGGTTTGTTGTTGCTGCTGCTCATTTGGATATCTCCTTGAATGATGGAACTCGGGTTACTTCTTCTTCGCCGTGCTGGGGTTCAGGCTTGTGATGCGGCCGCTTTCGGTGCCCGCGGTCTCATCGATGACGGCATTGATCAGGGTCGGCCGGCCCGAGGCGACGGCCTCGGCCAGGGCCTTCTGGAGTTCATCGGCAGTGGTGGCATGCACGCCGACGCCGCCGAAGGCTTCCATCAGCTTGTCGTAGCGCGCGTTCTTGACGAACACGGTGGGCGCCACGTCGGGTGTGCCGCTGGCGTTCACGTCGGTGCCGCGGTAGACGCCGTTGTTGTTGAAGACGATGACGCAGATGGGCAGGCTGTAGCGGCAGATGGTTTCCACCTCCATGCCGCTGAAGCCGAAGGCGCTGTCGCCCTCGATGGCGATCACCGGCTTGCCGGTGACCACGGCCGCGGCCACCGAGAAGCCCATGCCGATGCCCATGATCCCCCAGGTGCCCACGTCCAGGCGCTTGCGCGGCTCGTACATGTCGACGATGCTGCGCGCGAAGTCGAGCGTGTTGGCGCCTTCGTTGACGACGATGGCATCGGGCCGCGCCTTCACCTGGTCGCGGATCACGCTGAGCGCGCTGTGGAAGTTCATCGGCGAGGGCCGCGCGGCCAGCGTGACGGCCATCTTCGACAGGTTCTTGTCCTTGCGCTCGGCAATGGCACCGGTCCAATCGGCCGGCGGCTTGGCCCACTTGGCATCGATGCCGGCCAGCAGCGCGGCAACGCAGGAGCCGATGTCGCCGATCACGGGTGCTTCGATGGCGACGTTGCTGTCGATCTCGGTCGGCGCGATGTCGATCTGGATGAATTGCTTGGCGCCCTTTTCCTGCGCCCAGGTCTTGCCCTTGCCGTGCGAGAGCAGCCAGTTCAGGCGCGCGCCGACCAGCAGCACCACGTCGGCTTCCTGCAGCACGTAGGAGCGCGCGGCCGCGGCCGACTGCACGTGGGTGTCGGGCAGCAGGCCCTTGGCCATCGACATCGGCAGGTAGGGAATGCCGGTCTTCTCGATGAATGCACGGATGTCGGCATCGGCCTGTGCATAGGCGGCGCCCTTGCCGAGCAGGATCAGCGGGCGCTTTGCGCCCTTGAGCAGGTCGAGCGCGCGCTTGACGGCGTCGGGCGCGGGAATCTGGCGCGGCGCGGGGTCGACGACCTTGATGAGCGACTTCTTGCCGGCTGCTGCGTCCATGGTCTGCGCGAACAGCTTGGCGGGCAGGTCGAGGTACACACCGCCCGGACGGCCCGACAGCGCAGCGCGGATGGCGCGCGCAATGCCCACGCCGATGTCTTCAGCATGCAGCACGCGGAAGGCGGCCTTGCACAGCGGCTTGGCGATGGCGAGCTGGTCCATTTCCTCGTAGTCGCCTTGCTGCAGGTCGACGATCTCGCGCTCGCTGGAGCCGCTGATGAGGATCATCGGAAAGCAGTTGGTGGTGGCGTTGGCCAGCGCGGTGAGGCCGTTGAGAAAACCGGGGGCCGACACGGTCAGGCAGATGCCGGGCTTCTGCGTGAGGAAGCCTGCAGCTGCTGCGGCGTTGCCGGCGTGCTGCTCGTGGCGGAACGAGATGACGCGCAGGCCTTCGGCCTGGGCCATGCGCGTGAGGTCGGTGATCGGGATGCCGGGCAGGCCGAAGATGGTGTCGATGTCGTTGAGCTTGAGCGCATCGATGACAAGATGGAAGCCGTCGATGGTCTCGGCGGCCGGCGCGTCTTCCGTCAAGCTCTTGATGGCGCGAACCACTTGTTCGCCATCGGCATCGCGGGTTTTCACGGGCTTGAGGGCATCGTCCAGCGTGGTGGTTGCCTCTTTCTCTGTTCTGACTGAAGACATGTCTCTCCTTCTGCATGGGTGAATGGCCAAGGCCCGAGCCAAGACTATGATTCGGGCTCAAGCTTTCGGCCGTTGACCTCGGTCAACTTTCCCGAAAACGGCGCGCCCCGATGAATGGCGCCGGCAGCGAAAAAATCGAGCAAGACGGTGACCATGACGTTGTTGGAAAACCACCCGGAGAAAAACATCATTCGTGCCCAGCTCCGGCAGAACATCCTTCTCAAGGACCTGAGCGAAGCCGACCGCGCCGAACTGGAAACCCATCTCGTCATCGTGGACGGCAACAAGGGCGAATTCCTGTTGCATCAGGGCGTGCGGGAGATGGAGCAATACTTCATCCTCGACGGCATCCTCAAGCGGGTGGTGAGCAACCCGGAGGGCAAGGAAATGATCCTTCGCTTCGCCGACGAGAACGACATGGAAACGAGCTATGCCGCGCTGCGGCTGGGCACGCCCACGCCTTACGGCATCGTCTGCGTGACGAAGGCGCGGGTTGCGAGCCTTCCGCTGAAGGAATGGATCGCCTTTCTGAACCGGCATGCGGAAACCAAGGAACTGTTCGAGTTCCTGGTGATGCGGGGCATGAGCGAGATCATGGCGCACACGATCACGCTGCATTTGCTCGATGCGGCAGGGCGCGTGCATCGGTTCATCCGAAAGCATCCGGAGCTCGAGGACCGGATTCCGAGCAAGGAGCTGGCTTCGTATCTGAATCTCTCAGCAGAAACCCTTAGTCGGTTGAGGAAGCGCGGGAAGATTTAGCTTCTTTCGTTCGTTCGGGTTTGTTCGGGGTGCGTGCGAATGACACCGGGTACTCCCCTCCGCGAATGTCCCCCGGCCTGCGGCCTCCTCCTTTATTTCGCTGCGGGGAGCACCCGATGCCATTCACACATGGACGCAGTCGTTGTGCGGGCCGATCAAACGCTGCGCTGAACGATCACGCCGATGGGGTGCCTTGCGCAGCGAAATAAAGGAGGAGGCCGCAGGCCGGGAGACATTCGCGGAGCAAGGCACCCCGTCGGCGTGATCGCGCCCCGAAGGAAATCTACGTCTGCTTCGCCGAAGCAAAGCGCCTCGTACTGGCCATCAACCTGAGCTGGTTGTGGACACCACTGACGCCTGACACCTCCGCAGCAACCGCCTCGGCCTGCGCCCGCTCGTCGGAGTTGAGCACGATGCCGCGCAGCATCACCTCGCCCTGGTTCGCAGTGATCGTCACGTTGATGTCGCGCGTGGCCTCATGCTCCTTCAGCGCGGCGCGCACACGCGCTTCCAGCGCCATGTTGGCAAGCAGCGCACGCGACGCCGGCGTTTCTGCGAACTCGGGGCGGTTCACCATCAGGCGGATCTGCTCGACGCAGCTCTCGACCGACAGGCGGTCGGTGTTGAGCACCAGGTCGTAGAGCACCGGGTCGCCCCAGGTCACGCCGAACTGCGCGTGCATGCGCGCGGCATGGGCCTGGTCGCTGCGGCGGATCTCGGCTTCGGCAAATTCGGCGTCGTCGGTTTCGAGGTCGCTCATCAGCCACTCGACGCGCTTCTTCAGCGAGCGCGTGATGCGCACGCACACCACGTGCGGCACCGGCCGCAGCAGGCAGGTGGCACCCCAGCCGCGCAGCACCACATTGCCACGGTCGGCCAGCGCGAACAGTTCCTCGGCCGTGTAGAGCGCCACGCTGCGCGAGTCGGTGGTCAGGCGCTCCACCAGGCCGGCCTTGCCGCCGCGCAGCCGGCCGATCAGGCTCGTGGAGACCTGCATGCGGTCTGCCACGTGCTCGATGACTTCATGGCGCATCACGGCGAGGCCGAGGGCCTCGGCGAGTTTCAGCGAAACGTCTTTCGCGAGGGAACCCATCTCCTGGGTCAGTGCGATCACAGGCATGTCTTTGGCTCCTCGTTGTGTTTCAGTCCACCGGCCGTTCGACCGCGAACTCGTCGGGCTTCTTCGGCTTTCTGTTGAGCAGCGCCAGCGCCTTCGAGATCAGCGGCCAGAACAGCAGCACCAGCGCCAGCGTGGTGATGCCGCCGACCAGCGGGTTCGAGAACATCACCATCACGTCGCCCTGCGACACCAGCATGGCCTGGCGGAAGGAGTCTTCGGCCTTGTCGCCGAGCACCAGCGCAAGCACCAGCGGCGCGAGCGGAAAGTCGAGCTTCTTGAAGAGATAGCCCATCACGCCGAAGCCGAGCATGAACCAGATGTCGAGCATCGCGTTGTGCACGGTGTAGGCGCCGATCGCGCAGATCACGATGATCACCGGCGCGATGATCGAGAACGGGATGCGCAGGATGGACGCGAACAGCGGCACGGTGCTGAGCACCACGATCAGGCCGACGATGTTGCCGAGGTACATGCTGGCGATCAGGCCCCAGACGAAGTCTTTCTGCTCGACGAACAGCAGCGGCCCGGGCTGCAGGCCCCAGATCAGCAGGCCACCCAGCAACACGGCAGCGGTAGGCGAACCAGGGATGCCCAGCGCCAGCATGGGCAGCAGTGCGCTGGTGCCGGCGGCGTGCGCGGCGGTCTCGGGTGCGACCACGCCTTCCATTTCGCCGGTGCCGAACTTGGCACCCTTCTTCGACATCTTCTTGGCAAGTCCGTAGCTCATGAACGAGGCCGGCGTTGCGCCGCCGGGCGTGATGCCCATCCAGATGCCGATGAGCGAGCTGCGGATCGAGGTCACCCAGTATTTGGGCAGCTGCTTCCACGTTTGCCACACCACCTTGGGATCGATCTTCGCGCTCTTGCCGGAGAACTTAAGGCCCTCTTCCATCGACAGCAGAATTTCGCCGATGCCGAACAGGCCGATCACCGCAATCAGGAAGTCGAAGCCGCGCATCAACTCGGGCTGGCCGAAGGTCAGGCGCAGCTGGCCGGTCACGGTGTCCATGCCCACGCTCGCAAGTGCGAAGCCCAGCGCCATCGACGCCAGGATCTTGAAGGGCGAGCCCTTGCCCATGCCGACGAAGCTGCAGAAGGTCAGCAAGTACACCGCGAAGAATTCGGGCGAGCCGAACTTGAGCGCGAACTTGGCGACCAGCGGCGCGAGGAAGGTGATCATCACCACCGCGAGAAAGGCGCCCACGAACGACGAGGTGAAGGCCGTCGTGAGTGCCGCGCCGGCCTGCCCGTTCTGCGCCATCGGATAGCCGTCGAATGTGGTGGCCACCGACCAAGGCTCGCCCGGTATGTTGAACAGGATCGAGGTGATGGCCCCGCCGAACAGCGCCCCCCAGTAGATGCACGACAGCATGATGATGGCCGAGGTCGGCGACATCGTGAAGGTGAGCGGCAGCAGGATGGCCACGCCGTTGGCGCCGCCGAGGCCTGGCAGCACGCCGATCAACACGCCGAGGATGATGCCGACGAACATCAGGCCGATGTTCATCGGCGTGAGGATCACTGAAAAGCCCTGCATCAGGGCACTGATTTCTTCCATTTCGCTTGTGCTCCGTGAGTAGGTTCAGTAGCCGAGGAATCGAAGCGGATCGAGAGTGCCCTTGAACAGCGGCACCTTGAACCAGACCTCGAACATGAAGAAGAACAGCGTGTTGACCGCCAGCGCGGCAAGCACGCTCTTGAACCACGCGTACTTGCCCAGCACCACCATGAACAGCGCGATGTAGATCGCCGAAGCCAGGTAGATGCCGAGGAAGGTGATCGCCAGCACGTAGACCGTGGCCGGCACCAGCACCGACAGCACGCGCTTGAGCTGCACCGAATCGACGAACACCGCGGTGTTGCGGCTCTTGCCGAGCAGTGCCTGGTAGAGGATGCCGGCGCCCGAGATCGTGATGATCACGCCGATGAAGAACGGAAAGTAGCCCGCGCCGGGGCCGTCGGTGGTCCACCCCGCGCCCAGCTTGCGCGCCTCGAAGACCACCACCAGGCCGATCACCAGCAGCGCCAATGCCACCGCCGCTTCGACCAGGTGGGTGGAGATGCCCGAACGCGCCGGGCCCTCGGATGTTTCGTCGTGCTCCATGGAGCCCCCATCGTGGTTGTGTGTGAGAAAGAAAGAAGGGACAGATGCGGCGCGCACGCCGTCCGTCGGGCCGCCGGCACTCCGGCGGTGCCGCGCGCCGCCGTCGCGACCTGTCGGCTACTTGTTGCTTGCGAGGAAGCCCGCGTCAGCCATCAGCGTGCGGTGCGTGGCCTCGGCCTCGGTGAGCCATTTCGCGAAGGCGTCGCCGGTCATGAAGGTCGGGTTGAAGGCCCCCTTCTCCATGTACTCCTTCCACTCCGGCGTGGCGGCGACCTTGACCAGCAGGTCCTTGTAGAACGCGAGCTGGTCGGGCGTCACGCCGGGCGGCATGAAGATGCCGCGCAGCATCGTGTACTTGGTGGGCACGCCCGCTTCCTTGCAGGTGGGGATGTCGTTCCACGACTGCGTGTCCGTGACCTTGGCCTTGAACGGCATGCGCTCGTCGTCGAACACGCACAGCGCGCGCAGCTTGCCCGCGCGCCACTGCGCCACCGCCTCGATCGGGTTGTTCACCGTCGAATTCACATGGCCGCCCACCAGCTGAACCGCCACCTCGCCGCCGCCCTTGAACGGCACGTAGATGAACTTGGTGCCGGTGGCTTTCTCGAGCGCGACCGTGATGATCTGGTCTTCCTGCTTCGAGCCCGTGCCGGCCATCTTGAACTTGCTCGGCCCCGCGGTCTTCACCGCGGTGATGTACTCGCCGGCGTTCTTGTAGGGCTCGGTCGCGTTGGTCCACAGCACGAACTGGTCGAGCGCCAGCATGGCGACCGGTGTCATGTCCTTCCAGTTGAAAGGCACGCCCGTAGCCATCGGCGTGGTGAACAGGTTCGACAGCGAGATGACGATCTTGTGCGGATCGCCCTTGGCTTCCTTCACCGCCAGAAAGCCCTCGGCGCCCGCGCCGCCCGACTTGTTGACGACGATCAGAGGCTCCTTCATCAGCTTGTATTTGATGACGATGCCCTGCAGCAGGCGCCCCATCTGGTCGGCGCCTCCGCCGGTGCCGGCGGGAATCACGAACTCCACCGGCTTGGTGGGTTCCCATGCGAGGGCGG
Organism: Variovorax sp. YR634; assembly: GCF_900106655.1. Classification (NCBI taxonomy): domain Bacteria; kingdom Pseudomonadati; phylum Pseudomonadota; class Betaproteobacteria; order Burkholderiales; family Comamonadaceae; genus Variovorax; species Variovorax sp. YR634. Next base: position 7,566 of record NZ_FNOL01000015.1, on the reverse strand, counting down.
GCGTGGCGGCTGCCAGCGCCAGGACGGCCGCGGCAACGACCTTCGTACGGCCCAGAACGAGCGAAGCGATCTTCTTCATCAGGTTGTCTCCTGTGTAGTGTTTCGCTCTTTTTTGTTCTTGGATCTGAGCAGAGATACGGACCGGCACGATGGTGCGCGCCACTGATTCACGCCTGCTTGATCGCGGTCAACTTTTCGCAGATTTCGTATCCGGGTTAGCCCGCGCTGGCGGGCCCTGCGCGTCCTGTCATCGCCAAGCCTATAAAATCGCGGCGCGCAGCGGGGTCTCCTCTCCTCTCGCCTCAATCCGTCTTCGTAGTTCAATGGATAGAACGGGGTCCTCCTAAGACTCAGATACAGGTTCGATTCCTGTCGAAGGCACCAAAGACCCGAATCACGGCGTCTCACCAAGCATCAAAACCCGCACGTTTCCCCAGGGTAGCGGGTTTTTCTTTGCCTCGCGACGATGCGCGGCGTAGCATCCCTTCGCACAGAAATACCGTTACTTTTGCCGGTATCCCGGGAATCCCCGTGACGAGATACCGTTAAGGAGTGGAGATGGCACTGACAGACACGTTTGTTAGGCAGGTGAAGCCCACCGGGAAGGTCATCGGCGACAAATATGCCGACGGCGCCGGCATGTACCTGTTGGTGAAGACTGCTGGGAAATACTGGCGAATGGACTACACCTTCGCCGGCAAGCGGAAAACGCTGGCGCTGGGAACCTACCCAGAGGTCTCGCTGGCCAAAGCTCGGGATCGCCGCGCCGCCGCCCGCGAGCTGCTGGCAGACGGGACTGACCCGAGCGCGGCCAAGCGCGAAGAAAAGAGAGCCCGGGCCGACGCAGCGGCGAATACGCTCGAGGCGGTTGCGCGCGAGTGGCTGGGAAAGACTGCGGCCAAACGAGCCAGTGGAACGCAGCTCAAGGTCAAGACCTGGCTCGAGAAGGACGTGTTCCCCTTCATCGGCAAGATGCCCATCTCCACCATCGGTCCGCGCGACATTCTGGAGCGAGTTGTGCGCAAGCTGGAAGCACGCGGCGCGATCGATACCGCCCATCGCGTCAAGCAGCTTTGCGGGCAGGTGTTTCGCTTCGCAGTGGTGTCAGGACTGGCAGAGAGGGACGTAACCGCCGATCTGAGCGAAGCTCTGGCCTCGAAAGCCACCAAGCACTTCGCCGCCATCACCGAGCCCAAGCGGGTCGGAGACCTGATGCGCTCGATCCACGCCTATAGCGGCCACCCCACTACCGTTGCCGCGCTGAAGCTTTCCCCTCTGCTGTTTGTCCGGCCTGGCGAGTTGCGCACCGCGGAATGGGCTGAGATCGACCTGGACTCGGCCGAGTGGCGCATCGCCGGCCCGAAGATGAAAATGAAGGTCGATCACATCGTGCCGCTGGCAGCCCAAGCGGTGGAGATCCTGCGCAACCTCCACCCGATCACAGGGCATGGACGGTTTGTGTTTCCCAGCATACGGACGGGTGAACGCCCCATGAGCGAGAACACCATCAATGCCGCTCTGCGTGGGATGGGCTACAGCGCCGAAGTCCACACGGCCCATGGCTTCAGAGCAACCGCGCGGACGATCATGGATGAGGTGCTCGGCGAGCGCGTGGACTTCATAGAGCACCAGCTCTCCCACACGGTCAAGGATGCCAACGGTCGTGCGTACAACCGCACCGCACATCTCCCCGCGCGCCGGGAAATGATGCAGCACTGGGCGGACTACCTCGACAAGCTGCGCATCGGTGCCGACGCGATTCCCTTGAAGCCGCGCCAGATGACATAGCGCCAAGTCCGCGCGCGCCTGCCAAGCCAGCTAGATGAGTGCCACGACATCGCGCAGGTGCGCCGCAGTCTGGGGCAACCCGCGCTTTTCGAGCAGGGCGACCAACGCGATCGCGTCGTGCTGCGGCCGGGCCTAGCGCTTGCGCATTCGCTTCAAAGCCGCAAGGGCGGTGAGCTTCTCCAGCATCAACTGGTTGAGGACGAATTCGTCAGGGGTCTGTACCTCGATGCCGAACGGGTCCAGCACTTCCCTGGGAAAGTCCTTTTCGTTCCACGTCACGATCGCATCCACGTGCCCAGAGATCGCAGCCGCCAGCACGTGGCGGTCTTCAGGGTCCGATACCTGCCCAAAGGAACAGACCTGAGCGTCCACTCTCAGCGCCATCTCGATCACATCGCCTGGGGTTTGAACACCCGCCCACGCAAAACCTTGGGCTTCCGCACACCGGCTCAAGTCCTCTTCGAGGACTGCTTCAACCGGCGCGGAAATCCCTAAGCCAGCCATTGGCTGTCAGTCGACTCGCCTCACCAACGCACTCAGGAAATTCGCTCAGGGCCTAGGGGTGGGCTGGCCTCGCCGGGCGGGTGGACCGGACAGCAGTGACTCGGCTGTTTTGGCGGCGCCGCTGTAGCCCTTCTCGATAAGGGCGAGTCCCTCCGCATAGTGCTTGTCAACGTAGTAACGCTTTCGCACCAGCTGACCATACTCGTCACGTGGCTTGTCTTTCGGGTCCCCGCGAAAGGATAGCCAGTTGAAGCTCGTGATGACTGAGAAGGTGTCATCGCAGACGAGCAGCTTGCGGTGCGTATTGCCGATGTAGACAAACTTGAAATTGCGATAGCGTCTGGCCAGCGCATCGAGTGCGAGTTTCGCCGGTTTGGATATCGCCGGCTTATTCTGACCCGCCGGCGCCGGCGCTGGCGCCCCTGGTTTGCGCTGATCGCCGTCATCGATGCCGTAGCCAATGTGCACATTCACGCCTCGATGCAACGCTGCCTCGAGGTCGCGCAGGAAGAGAGCGTCCACGACGTGGTGGCGGATCCAAGGCGAGATGATCAGCAGCCTCTTACGGGCCTGCTGAAGCGCTCCGCGAAGGATGTCGGGGTGTTGATGGCACAGCAGTGATTCAAGTGTGTCGTCCGCCGCCGCGTCCGGCTCGAGCCCTGGTTGGGGGGCCGCAACTTGCTGCTCTGCAGCCTTGTCCGCGATCATGTTCAGGAACGATGTAGGCGACGTGAGGGGCACGGGGTCAACTGCCGCCAGCAACCGCGCCCCCACACGATCTGGACCGCCGGCATGACGAAAGGCCTGCTCGTGCGCCATCGAGGCGCCGTCCTCTCGCCAGAACGCAACGTCTACGACCGCTGGCTCCGCCGCGCGGCGGAAGAACAGCATCAGGCAGTCGAGAAACCTGAGCTCGCGCCGCTCGATGCTTTTGATTGCGACCAGTTCTTGCCGAATGATGGCGGCAGACTTGTGGCGCTCGATGATTCCATGCAGCACGTCCAGGCTGATGTCCGAGGGCTGCAAATTGCGCGCACGCGCGCCGGGCACCTCGAAACGTCCCAGCTCGGTCATGTCCCTGGACCGGTTCAAATGCTCGGGCGGCACCGTGATGATCTTGCGCGTGAGTGCGTCCCAGCAGATCGGAACTGTGCGCTCGATCGGAGTGACGGCGCAGGCCTCGGCCACCGCATTTCGGCCGGGGCCAGTCAGCTTGAGCGAAGCCTGCTCATCCCCAGCCGCCTTGCTGTACTGTATGAACTCCTTCTTGTTAAGCTCGGCCAGCACCGGCACCAGGGCGCGCTCAGACATGCCCAGGAAACCGTAAATCTCGGCGGGCGTGCTCAGGCCCGCGCGGACCGCGCGCAGCACGGCTGTCTCGATCGGAGGCAATGGGCGCGTTTCTTTGACAAGCACGCGCACTTGCAGGACGTAGACCGGCAGGCCAGCTTCTTTGAAATAGGCAAGCTGTTGGCCCGCACGACTGCGCGCGGCTTCGTTGAGCATCGTTTGCAGTGTCATGCTGTCAGCTCCTGGACATGGCAATCGGCAGGATTGCGTCGCATATGGTCAATGACCCCCTTGAGCGGATTTACTGCGCCCTGCACGGTCTGGCAATAGTGCAGGTCACCCACGATGCCTAATAGCTCCTTGCCGCGTGACAAGGCGACGTTGATGCGCTCCATCTCCTTCAGAAAGCCGAGATGCTCCACACCGGAGCGCGTGACCGAAAACAGCACGACGTCGGCTTCGCGCCCCTGGAAGGCGTCCACCACATTGACGTAGATGTCGCTGAAGCTGCGCCACTCATGACGGCGAGTCTGTACGCTGCGCTCCAGACGCTGGCGTTGCTCGCCATAACCGGTCAGGAGCGCGACGCTGACCCGGTTGTCCTTGTGCGCGCCGCGCTGGATCGCCTGGTCCAGAAGCACCAGTTGTCGCAAGATGACCTCAACCTCCGTGTCGTTATAGTGCGAAGTTCCCCAGGTCTGCGACTGACGCCGCGCCAGACGGGAGGTCGAAAACCACATCACGGGCCGTTGCCACACGCCGTGCAGATGAGCCGCAGGCTCGCGCGCAACGCTGTTGAGTTGTCCATCGTAGAAGCAGTCGGACACGAGCTTGCCCATTGCGGGCAACATGCGGTGTTGCGTCGTGAGTGTCTTATGGAGGTCGGCGGGCAGCTCATCGGTTAGTCGCTGGAAGAGCGTCAGCTTCTGATCCTGCGGCGTGAGGCCGTAAGTCTCCAGCAAACCCTTCTGCTCAAGCTCGCGGTCCTGGAACGGCGAGAGCTGGTTGTTGTCGCCCACCAGGATGATTCGGTGTGACCGCGCCATTGGAACTAGGACCTCGGTCGGTGTTGCGATCGAGGCCTCGTCCACGATGCACAGGTCGTAGGTCAGCTCGTTCTTCCCCGGCACGCTCGCAACGCCCAGGCAGGTGCCGGCCACCACCTGCGCAGAGGCGACCAGCGCCGCCTTGAACTCGATGCTGCGTCCGAACTCGGCCGACCAGTCCGCATGAATGCGTAGCAGCTCCTTCAACTGCGGCGCCGCCGGCGAACCGCTGTCGAACATCTCGAGCCAGTGGGGCAGATCCTCGGGGTCGCACTTGAGGAGCTCGGCCACTGTGTCGGCTGACAAATGCACCGCCAGCTCCTTGCGCGCCTTCACCAAGCTCTGTTCCAGCTCGCGTTGTTCAGCAGCTAAGCCAGTCAGCTCTTCTCGATACTGGCGAACTACTTCTTCGGAAAGCGGGCTGTTTACCGGGCTCTCCAGCAAGGCCAGGGCGTCCTCGCTGCGCACGACTACGGCTTCAAGCCGCACCTTCAGGCTGAAGAATGCGTCCAGCGCCAAAGAGCGTTGGATCTCGCGCAGCGGCACACCTGCGTCCGCGGCGCGGCGCTGAAGAAACTCGACGCCCGATGCGAGGGCCTGCTCGCGCCATGCGGGCAATTGCTCGTCGAGCAGCAGGCGCCGCGTAGAGGCCGCGATCCGCTCATCTTCGCGCTGGCCAATGCGGATCGCTTCAACCGTGCCACCAGAGCGCGCCACGATGCGCTCAAGCGAGTTGTCCAGTGCCACATGTGTCTGAGAGGTCAGCAACACCCTCGCATTAGGTTGCGCGCGCAGCGTCTGCAGCACCAGTTCGGTGATGAAGGTCGTCTTACCGGTGCCAGGCGGCCCCTCTACCACCAGCAAGTCCGGCGCGGACAGGGCGGCGCGGACGGCGTCTTGCTTGTCTTCATCCATGTCCTTCTGAATGAAGTCCACTTCCGGAAGCGGTGGTACCGTTGTCCCTGTCGGATTTGCGATCAGTTGACCGAGCTCTGGATTGACCGAACGGCCATGGCGAACGGCCTCCACCGCGGAGCGCTGGCGATCTAAGGCCATGTCCGTGCGGGTCGAGTCAGTCTCGACGGAGCCTTGTTCCGGCAATGATGCAATGCTTACTCGGTTGCGCTCGGCTGGGCGAATCAGCAGCATGTGGTCGAGGGCGCGGACGACCATGCCCTGGAACTCCTCGCGCTTGCCCACGCTGATGACCACTGGCTGGTCTGCCAGCGCCGCGGCCTCCTGCCCGTCCTGCAAGGTCAGGCGGAGGAACTCCTGATGTTCCTCGCGCTTGTCGTAGCGCAGGGCAACGCGCCTCTGTTTCTCCAGGTCCGACTTCGCGGACAGTAGGTCCAGCCATTTGTTGAACAGCTTGCGCTCCTGCTCTTCGAGCAGTCGATGTTTGCGCAACTCCTGGGCTGACGCGAGCTGCTCACGCATTGAGTCGAAAGCAAGGCCAGAACTGTGGGTGGAAGCGCCGGCGAAGCCCAAACGCACCCCGAGGTCGAAAGCTTGCTTCGATTTGCGTTCGAGCTCAGATGCGGAGTAGTCGCGCGCGCTTACAAGGACGATCCTTGTGCGAAGTTCGTCCATGCGTCCGATGTAGCCGTACTTCGCCCCATACAGCCGCATGCCCCACTCCGGCCGCTCTGCGTGATCTGGCTCCTGTTCGCCGGTGGCCTGCGCCAAATCCTCGAGGACAAAGGCCTCCGCACTATTCCCTGTCAGACCTAAGTCATGCTCCAGGGTCATTCTCACGGCTCGCGTGATGGAAAGCAGCACCACAGGGGAAGGTCGCACCGGTACAGGCGCCGCCTTGAGCAGTTGGGCCAGCAGTACCGATGCCATGGGTGGCCGTTCGGCGGGGTCATCTTGATGGAGGCAGCTGCGAAGCACTTCCCGTACATCTGGGGCGAGCGCAATGGTGTCGATGGCCCGCTGCACATCGGCGCTGGTCTTGAGAGGCGTCGTGGCCAGAAGGCACAGGCTCAGAACCGCAAAGCCGTAGACGTCGCGGCTATAGCTGTGGCTGCCGTCATCTGGCTCCGGAGGAGAAAACGGCTCAGACGCAAAATGGGCCAGCGTGACGCCGGGCGCCAGGAAGTTGCGTATCTTTGAGATCCCAAAGTCGCACAACCTGACCTGGCCCTCGGGTGTCACGAGGATGTTGCTGGGCTTAACGTCGCGATGGGCGACGCCCCGGGAGTGGGCAAAGGCCAGCGCCTCTAGGACCGGTCGGCCCACCGCCTCGTAGTAGCTGTCCCAGTCGGCGAATGCAGGCTCGTGGGGATCGTGGGAAAGAAAGCGTGCCTTGAGATCCTGTGCGACCCAGTCCATGACCAAGTAGTGCAAGCCCTGGCCCTTGTCGTGCCCAAAATCATGGATGCGGATGACGTGGGGGTGCTTCAGCTCCGAGAGCGCCTGCACTTCCCGCCGAAACGATTCTTCGATGACGTCATCGGGCGCACCGGTGCTCCGGAACACCTTCACGGCCACGCTCTCGCCCGTTTCTGTGTCACTGGCTAGATAGACGACGGCGAGGCCGCCGTTGCGAGGCGCACCCCGCGTGACGTAGCGGCCATCGGCCAAGGTCAGCTTTGGCAGCTTTAGCGGAGCACGCAGGGGCGCGGCGTCTTCTTGGGTCATGTCCTCGTTTTCTCTCTCATGAGATCGCGATGCCGCAGTTGGGCCGCAGTCTGTGCACAGATTCTGGCAGCAATGCTGGATCGCGCCGGTCGGGATGGCCGCTGTCAGTCGAGGCTGTGTGGAAACAGCTGCATTGAAGGGGCGCGCAAGATCCGTTGGACCGGCGGACTCAGTTCCTACCGGAATTCTCGGCCGTCTCGACAAGACGCGAGTCGGCTCCTACGACTTCATCTCTGCAATCAGGGTACTTGCGCCGAGGATCTTGATTGCTCGCTTGAGGTTGTAGGCCAGAACC
>NZ_FNOL01000049.1:0-4645 GCF_900106655.1 Variovorax sp. YR634 | reverse complement strand
GTTATGCGACCTGGTGTAAGTGTGCCCGCGCTGTTCGAACCTTCTGTCTAGGAGGCGAAGCTAGAGGGCGGTAGCGAACGTCGGCTTGTGGCCGACTGTAGCCTGTCGCGGTCATCTGAGCTTCGGGCCCTAGCCAGCTGTTCCCTTTGCCCCATTGCGGACCTACAACCTCGCACAAAAAAGGAATGACTTCCGGCAGTAAGTGACTTGGTCAAGCGACGCCCGCCTTGTATCCGACGATATTGAACGGGCACGTTTCGGATTTGTTGTCTGTGGGCTGCAAGAGCACTGTGTCCGACCAAAAACCTGCACGCCGTGAGACTGTGTAGGAATTCTCTTTTTTGTCCATGCCAATCGAGTTGAATTTGAACATCGGATCATCCATGGGCAGGTGTTCCTTCGTGTTTAGCGCGATCCTCTGCTTCTCATAGCAACTGGACATAATGAACCGGACCAGCGCAATGATGGCGTCATCGTCCAGCGGTTCAGACTTGCGATTGAAATTTCCGGTGTTGATAAAGAACCGCCGCGGGTACAAGTTGGGCACCGTCAACATATCATCCGGAGATATTTCGCAGGTCCAACTTGTTATTTTCGGAGGCGTGTGGCATTCAACGCTGGTCGTTCGCGTGACAAGTGGGTTCGGCTCGCTCACAGTTCGTTCAAACGTCGCATATCGGTCAACCACATCCGTGCAGGGCTCCAGATCATGGCATCCGGTCTCCGATGCGATAAGAATGTATGACTCGGCGTCACGTCCAACCAATTTGACCAGTTTCCCTGTGACAGCTTGAACGTCCGAGGAAGTCAGGCTGTCCTCGCGCGCAAAACACGTGCAAGAAAAAAACAGCAACAGGGAGATGACGAAACGCATGGACTACCCCGCTCCGCTAAGACCGCAGTTGAAAGGTTGCAAGCAGACCTGGAATGACCGGTTGAATCCGCCGCCGAAACCTGAGAAAAGGTCGCACGTCGAATCAAGTTTTCGTTCGATTTCTAGATGCAATCACAGTTGGCTTGATGAGATCCTCGGGGACGAACCCGATGCCACAACTCGTGCAATAGCAAGCAGTGACGAATTGATCAAGCGGAACGGGCTGCAGCGAATCGGATAGGCATTCATCTGTTGCGAGCTGATCCGGCCTGCGGCCACCAGCTTTTTCTTCAAGTGGGCTCTGCTTTCCAATGAGCAAGGTCTTAAGAGCGACGCTCGCTTCGCTCTTGCATTTGGGACAGAAACGATCTCGGAAAGGCGTTGACGCTTGCATCGCGCTTACTCTCGAATGACTGCTTACCGGCCAAGTAGGGCCGAAAAATGATGCCCGTTAGATCGTTCCACTAGTTGACTGCTCATGACTGAATTCTGCCGGAGCTGTGAAGGACTGGTCTTGGCCGACCTCGGTCCTCTCAGCGATCGATGTCGCCAGCATCGCTCATTGGAATGGTCAGATGCTCCTCGAGACGCTCCGTTTGCAGATGGCTAGGGCCGTAGGCAATTGCGGTAACTCGAACGGACATTCTCTTCGGCGAAGCCCACGCCGCTTGTACTTCAAGCAGCAGTTCCTCACCGTCGACGACAATGACTTTCGAGGCAGGCGTTGAGCCAATTAGTTCGACAAGCATGGGCCGAGGTAGCCGGCGGCATGCCTCCAACTCGCCCGAAAGTGCTGCGTAGGCGACGGCTCGATTCATGTCATACCTCGGTTGAATGCCCGCTACAGACGCTTTTTGTCGGCACGGTCGACCGGCCGGTCATGGCCGCGTCCCGACCTATTGGCTTTGCGACCAGTTCAAGGGCTCATCATCAACGTCAGTTGTGATCTGAGCGCCGAGTGCCCTTGAAATCGAGACGATCCGCAGCCGAAGCTCATTGTCCGGATTCTCAAACCCGGGCTGATACTCCATGACCAACTTGCCTCGAGCAAAGCGAAGAAACGGATGCCATTGCATTCCACTGTGCATCTCTGAGTCTGCATCGCCAACCGGAAGAAAAACCTGTTCACCGGTCTTAGGGTTGATGGCGGCATACGGCTCGGCGCGAAGCCGTAGGTCCGGCTCGTCGGCGACGAGCTTCCCCCATTCCTCCAAGGAAATGGCATTGGCGCGGCCGGGCCGCTCGACAAAAAGGCTGATTCCCAAGATTCCTCCTTGTTAGCCGCATGCAGCGGGTGTCTGCTTTGGACACGATTGTGCTGCGCCGTGGAACGATCGCAGTTGGCCGGGTTCAGTCAGTCTTCGCCCCGCTCCGAAGTAGCGCCAGTTTGAGTCGGTTGATGAGCCTGGCCCATGTCGACTGATTCTTCAAAGTCTGCATTTTTCCGCCCTTGTTGAAATCTAAGAACTGAGCTCTGCTGAGGAGCGACTGCATCTGGCCGACTGTAGCCCGTTGCTTGCCCGGCACTTCGGGGCACGGGGAGGTCCTAGAAGGCACCGCATAGCAGTCGCCGGGTTCAGACCGTCTGGCGTCCAAGCCCAGATTCGAGCGCGCCGTCGAGAGCTGCCCATAGCTTCGGCACCGTGTCTTCGCGTGGCTTTCCTCGCTCAATATAAGCCGCCATTGCACGACGCGCATCTTCTTCGCGCCCTGAAAGCGCATGGCAAAACGCGGCTGCCGCGGGCAATTGTGTGTACGTGCCTGCCCCGGGGCGGTTGCTCAGCGTGGCAACCTGGTCGTATATCGCTTGCCTACCCAACTGCCAGAAGTCCTGTGCCTGGCGCACGGCGCTTGAAAGCCGGGATGTCATGCCTTCAAGCAGGCCCTGTTCACCCCACATGTATGAGAGATTGAGTTCTGCAGATTGCCCGTCGATGAACGCGTCAAAAATCGCCGATTTCTCGGTGCGATGCCACTGCATTTTTCCCGCCACAAGGTGCGGCACAAAATCGAACGAATACCCCCATCGTGGGGCAACAACACCGCCTTTGAGTTGTACGTAGGCGAAGACACGGCGAACGGGCGCATCTTTGCTGTCGACCCAGTGAAGTGGCTTCACCTCGACGAAGCGATCTGCACCGAGATATGTAGCAATCGCGGGCCCAATATGGGATTGAACCGCGGAAATGGTCAGAAGGTTGAAATCGCTCATGGAGGCGGGGTCTACGACGTCTTGGGGTCAACAAGCACTCTGTTCGAGTGTCCGGTCCTGGCCGGCTGTAGACGAACAGCGCCGGCCGAGTGAGGACCAAGTGGTGCTCGAGAGGCTTGAAAACAGTGCTTTCAGGGAGAGGCGCCAGGGTGGTCTGACCGATGGCCACCGATGTAGCGCTTCCAGTTCAATGCCCCGTTGAACCACGCCTCCGCATGAGATCGGCTTGATTTGAAAACAAATACGTCATCAGCCGTTGCATTCGCAGGAAGTGCAAGAACTGACTCAGCAACGCCGTCTAGAAATCGCGTGGGCAGTTCCTGAGTCAGCACACCTGGCTCCCTGGACGCGCCTTCGACCACGATTGCTGTTATCACCTCGGGGAAGGTGTACATGCCCTGCTCATAGCACTCAATGAGCTCAGAAATGTTTCGCATAGACGGTGGCGATCTCTAGAGAAGTCGACGAAATTTTGCAAAAATCACCCGCGACGCTTTGACTCCTACGCCGGGATGACCGCTTGTGGCCGTATCCGGTTGCAGCGGTCAGGGTGCCAACCGCGGGTCTCCCACACGTCTTGTGAAATTTAAATGATAAGGAATGCCGAGGTCAGCGACACATAAAACCATTGCCATTGCGACGCTGAAGCGTAACGATGATTTCATAGGGTATTGACCTCCAGTTGATGCTGCATCGCAGGCACGCAGGGTTGGTGTTATTTGACTTTAGCTATGCCCCGAGCGTCGTCAGCGTGCTGCGGCGGCAAACTGGCGGGCCGCGCGACGAAAGTCCGGTCTTGGCCGACTGTAGCCTCGCGCGCGGCTAGCGCAAAGGGCTCCACGGAGCTACCTGTCAGATTGCTCCACAACGGACATTGGGAAATGGCGTTCACAAGGTATCAGAGTGACCACACCGGCTGACTGTGAGAGCGCTTTTCGAAGAAATTAACGCAGTTGGGCACGAGTCAATGCATCCACTGCGGCGCCCTTATTCGGCTAAAGTCCACGCTCAAGCAGCTCAACTTTATGACCGTCGGGGTCAGAAACAACGGCTCGCCTGCCCCATGTGCCTTGTTTGGGTTTTGAAATTAATGTGCCACCCGCCTTTACGACGGCATCGACGGCAGTGTCGAGTGATAGCACATTGAAACCCAGTCTTGTGGATTGGGTAGTTAATCCATCCTCAGTCGGGTACAGCTCCAACAATGTCTCGCCTGCCATGCAGGACAAATGTCTTGGGCCTGCCTCATGCTGCTCGTGAACAAAACTTAGGCCGAGGGCTGTATAGAAGCCCTCGGCGGCATCAACGCTCGTCACCCTGAGCACCAGTAAATTCAGTATCGGCATATCGGACGTTTGGGTAGGAAAGTAGGGCAGGCCATCGCCCGACCCAATGTATCTTCCAGAGCGCGACCGTTCGATGGCGGCGAAGCGAAACTGAAGAGGCGTGACCTACTTCTGGTATTGGCCGAAGCCGACCGGTCGACGGTAATCAATGTGCAGCGTCGGAACGGGCACGCGGCGCGCTGCAGGCAGCACAGTAGTTCGCGGCGGGAGTTC